>JAIRTU010000054.1 GCA_031254735.1 Bacteroidales bacterium
CCATAATTGTTTGCACCCTGATACTGTGTTCGCATCCCTGCAGATTAATCATGGTCAAATAAACCGTATAGATGCCTGTATCGGCGTAGATATGAGGCATTTCTGCAAAAGCATCCGCAAGGTTGTCTATACGTGTTGTATCATATTTATTCCATTGTCCAGTAGAATCCCACCACCAAACATAGGTCGTAATATCGGAAGATGTTACCAAAGAATCTTCTATATTCAGCAATCGTATGTAATGACCGGAGTCTGCCGGATTTATTATTTCCCGCTGAGTACCCTCTGCCAAGTCTTCAGACGATAAATCCAATTCTATTCGGCATCCGTGTGGAGGTGCCGGTGGAGCGGGTACCGTATAGGTTGCCACTGCTCTCATTCTAAAAATATGTATCCACTGGTAAGCCGTATCCATGGGACAACCATAAGGCGTGGTTCCTGTCATCATCACTCTGTAATTTCCATAGCCATTCCCTGTACTGTTTAACGGATTATCCGGCATTGCATTCGAGCCAAATATATGGGTTGTGGTATGCGAGTTGGGAGTGTTTGTTCCATCACCAAAATACCAATTGGTAACGGCATTTCCATAATCATCTGCCCACGGATAGGTGCTTACATTTGAAAAATTAACGGAATGTCCGGGATCGCATTCATTGGTATCATTTGCAAAAATGGTGGAGGGCGTTCTATCATAAACCCTTATTCTGAATGTATCACTGACACTACAGAGAGCCGGTCCTCCCGGAACTTTGTCTTCTGCTTTTATTTCAAAGTAATACGTTCCTGTTTGACTGTGGTTTTTGGTGAACTGAATAACAGCCCCTTGACCATAGGCTGATTTGGAAGTAGGAGAGTTGAGAATGGTTTTCCACTCATAACTGAATGTCGGAATCTGTGCTTGAAGACTAACTGTTGCAGGGAGTTCGCAGATCAAGGTATCGGAAACCGTATAATTAAGTACCAGGTTTCTCAAAACAATTGCTTGAGATGCCCTTATCTGAAAAGAATCGGTACAACCGTACTGGTCGGTTGCTATCAACTTGGGTATGTAGGTACCTATCCCGCTGTACGTATGAGTAGTAGGATTTATCAGAGAGGATTGCGATTCTGTAGTTCCATCGCCAAACTTCCATATATAGGTATTGTTTGCAAACGAACGGTTTGCCGATGTATCGGTATAATTGGTGAAAACAGGCGTAGCTTCCGTCGGAGGTTGAACAAAACAAAAATAATTTTTGTCTATTGTAAATGCTACTTCCGGTTTGCTGCGTACATGAATAAAATTAGTGGAATCTACTCTTGCACGGCATCCATTATTATCCGTAAGTATCAGACTTACAGGATAATAAGCGTCTATGTTCAGATTGTTGTCGTATTTATGGACCGGATTGTGCAACGTTGAAACACCTCCATCGCCAAAATCCCATGCTGCATCGGTGATAGTGGATGTGGTTGTATATGAAAGCGGAATGCTTCCACCCGGACAAATATCATCGCCTCCTTTCACTATCTCGAATACCGGCATGGGGTGAATGACAACGTCAACAGAGTCTTTTCGTGTTACGGTGCCTCCTCCCGAATTGAAAGTAGCGGTTAAAACTATTCTGTAAGTACCCGGAGCGGTGAACAGATGCGTAAAACTTGACCCGTAAAACGGCGCCGTTGTTCCGGATATTGTCCACATTTGAGAAGCCGCGGTTGGATTACTGTTGTCCGTAAGGTGAATCTCCGCTCCTCTGTTCACATCGCTCGGATCGGCACACGCACTGTTGTTGGTGAAAGAGTACCCAATCTTTGCTGTTTGAGCGTATGCAATTTGGCATACGATACACATAATACTAAAAATCAAAATTTTCTTCATGACTATATAGATTTTATTTATTCATATAATATTTTTTCGTGTTCTATTTCCAAGACGACGTCTTATGCAAAAAAGTTGCCTCTGTTTTTAATTTTTTTTATCTTCCCTTAATTTGTCTGATTATATTTTGGCATTCTTCCTTGTGTTCCGAAAATTTCTCGCTGCATTTTTCCAACAATTCTATCGCTTGTTTTCCATTGCCTGTTTGAGCATAATAAACAGCGGTATAATAATTTGCTTCAAATTTTCGTTTGTTGTTTTTCAGATATTCTTCCATTATTTTCTTTCCTTTACCCGCATTTCCCGTTTTTGTTGCGTATAAAAGAGCTAAATCGTATTGATTTTGAGCCGAATAAGGATTGTTTTTTGCTTTCATTTCATAACATTGCACCGCCGAAGACAAAAACGACTGTTCTTTGGTTGCATTATATGCCGACATATATATATTGGCGGCAAAGCCCAAATAATTTTCACTTGGACATATTTCCATTAATTGTTCCACATAGAAAATGGCAGAATCCAATCGGTTGACAGACAAATATAATTCTATCAACGAGGTGATTGCAACTTCGTTGTGAGGGTCGTAAGAAAGTGCTTGGTTGTATTTGGCAAGCGATTGTTGAATAAGTTCCATTTTCTTGGGCATATCCACGTCTGGACTATTGCTCTGCAATTTAAGTTGATATGCTTCATAATCGGACTTATCTTCCCTTTTCAAAATCAGACAAACAGGTTTTCCGTCCACATCTATTGTATGAACAGTGTTTTTGGGAGGAAAATAACCCTTTTTGATTTGTTCGGGAGGTATTCCTGTAATTACAAAAACGGCATAATCCCAATCATTGTTTCCACGTTCGTACCAGCGAGAGAAATTATTTTGAAAACGAGCCGTATCCTTTCTCAAATAATACCCGACAGAAGCCGGATGCCACGAAGCAACTTTTATTTTATCGGTTGTTTCCAAACCGCTTTTTTCCGCATGGGCAATTATCCACTCGGCGGCTTCACGTGTGGAATGGTAATAATAATCCAATTCGTAATTTCCGTACGCCTTGTCGATGCCTCCCGACAAAGTATTGAAAAATATATATTCGTAAGGGTGATTTTTAATAATATGTACCAACGGCGGCAACATCAACACAAAAGGCAATGCCACAGCAGCAATTTTCAGATATTTATTTTTCAAAATCTCTATAAGCGATTCAAAGCCCAATGCCGAAAACACAACCAAAGGCGGATAAACAAACATGGCATGTCGCCAACCGCCGTAAACATTTGATTCTTTGTATACTATCCAAAAAACAGGAAAGAAAAACGTAAAGAAAATCAGAAACGACCAAAAATAATGTTCTTTCTTTTTCCACAATAAACCTGCATACAACACCATTCCGATAATCACCGCTACAGGAATGGTCATCAGGATAAATTTTGGCGTATAATACCACGGCAATGTATTCGACCATTGCAACGAGCCTTCAAACACTTGACGGATAGATATGGCAAATTTGGACATATTGGCGAAAGCATCGCTCACATTGGCAATCGGACTTTTCAAGGCAAAGGGCCACAACAACAACGCCAAAAGAAATCCCACCAACGAAATTCCCAATCCCCAACCTGCTATTTTCCGAAATTCTTTTTTTGCATTTTCCGAAAATAATCCGTTTTGTCGGTTTCGGAGGATAAAATATATCAATCCAAACATTCCGAAATAGGCGATCAAAAGCAATCCCGCTACACGAACACTTATGGCAAAGCCAATAGCAACAGCAAAAAGGATAGCCGTCTTCCATTTCACTTTGGGAAATTCCTGCAAAAATCGGATTAAGCAATATATCCCGAAAACAATTCCTGTTGCCATGGGCAAATCTTTCAGATTGTTGAACGAATGTCCCATAAAACGAGGCGAAAGAAAAATCAACACAAAAGCAATAACGGCTGCCCGCCAACCCGCTATTCGGTAGGCAATCAATCCAACAAAAAACATTGCCAACCAGCCAAAAATACTGTTGATAATATGTCGACATTGGTAAATTTCTTCTATTCCAAATGTTTCCGTAACAAAATAAGCGAAATTGTCAACCGATTGTCCGTAATAAGGCAAATTGTATTTTTCGGTAATTACGGCGGCGGTACTGTCTTTCCCAAAAGTTTTATAATAATTATACACATGTTCGGCTTGTTCCCAATGAAAATGTTCATCTCCCGAATTGCCGGCACTCAAACTCAAAACAATCATCACAAAAAATGCTACTACGGAAAGAGCTATAAATATGCTTCTCCAAATTTTATCACTTTTTGTTATCGGAATCCGTTTTTTTATCTCTTGATACGACAAAGAAGAATCGGTTGCAGTTGTTTTTTTGGCAACAGTCTTCTTTTTTGTTTTAGATTTTATTTGTTTGCTCATATAAATAATATTTTATTCCTGCTTTCTATAAACAAATATGTTGTTTAATAAATAACTCAATATCGACCCCGGTATCAACCATATTGCTCCTGAAATATAAAGGTCTATTCCTCCTGCTTTGAAACAATAGATGAAAAGATTGTTGCAAAGATAAATAAAAATATAAACCAACACAAAACGAAAGATTAAATAATTCGATTTATTTTTAAACACCAATATTCCATACGTTTTAAAGTTAAACAAAACGCCTGCTATCGTTGCCAATAGTGTTGCCACAGTATAATGCAATCCAATAGCCAAGAATAACGCATACATTCCATAGCCAAACACGCTGTTCAATCCGCCGACCAATACAAAACGAATAAATTTATTTCGGAACAGTTTCTTTATAAAAATCAATGGTTGATTATAACGCATCTTTTTCGGGTTCAGCTGCTTCTTCGTTGTCAAAGTTAATTCTTTCTTTCTCTACAACCAAAGGTCGTTTGCGTACTTGGGTGTGAATAGCACCAATGTATTCGCCTATCACTCCGATAAAAATAAGCTGTATCGAAGAAAAAAAGAACAATCCGATAACCAAAGGTGCTGTTCCTGCGGTAAAAGTATCCCAATAACACAGTTTGTAAATAAGATAACCTGCTGCCACCAGCAAACTAAGAAAGGCAACGATAAAACCAATAAAAATAGACAACCGCAAGGGAAGTTTGGAATGGTTGACAAAACCCAACATACCTATATCGTACAATATATAAAAATTCAATTTTGTCTTTCCATGCAACCGTTTGGGTTGAATATAGGTAATTTCAGTTCGTTCAAATCCTATTTCGGCAATAAGTCCTCTAAAATAAGGATACGGATCGTCAATACTGCGGATAACATCTATAAAACTTTTATCGTACAATCCGAAACCGGTAAAATTTTTCACCTGTTCCGTTTCCGAAAATTTTGCCAACATATTATAATATGTCTTTCGCAAAAAGAACATAATCGGATTTTCTTTGCTTTTGTTTTTTACTGCCGTAACAATTTTAAAACCTTCTTCCCATTTTTTCAACAGTTCGGCAATAAGTTCCGGCGGGTCTTGAAGGTCTGCCACCATTAAAATAACAGCATCGCCAAACGCCTGACGCATGCCGTAAAAAGGAGAACGTATATGACCAAAATTCCGTGCATTGACAATGATTTTCACATTTTTATCTTCCGCCGCCAAACGTTTAAGAATAGAAACGGTTGTATCGGTAGAAGCGTTATCGATAAAGATATGTTCATATTTATATTGTGGAAGAGCAGCAAACTGTTTTTTTACTTCATTATAAAGTATTTCCACATTCGCCTCTTCGTTGTAGCACGGGGTAACTATCGATATTTTTTTCATCATCATCATATTACTCTACTTTGCAATTTCACTAAAAGATTCATTTACAATTTTAAAAAACAGCATTCAGCCCTGCAAGATACGGAAATTAATATCTTTATATTTCAAAATCAAAACACAAAATGCTGCGGTACAAAGGTACATTATTTTTATGAAACAAACAAAACAATCATTCTCTTATGTTTAAAATAATTTTCTCCGCACCTCGA
>JAIRTU010000003.1 GCA_031254735.1 Bacteroidales bacterium
AAAAAGAAAATCGGCAAATACAATAATATATGCTTTCTACAAACGAATTTAAACAGTTGCGTATGCTGCAACAAAAAAAGTACCGCAAAGAATACCGAAAATTTTTGGTTGAAGGAACAAAATCGGTAATGGAAGTTATTCACAGCGATTATGTTGCGGAAAAAATATATGCAACACAACATTGGCAAGACAAACATTCGGAATGTTCTTTTGATGTTCAAACGGTCTCCCCAAAAGAATGTGAACGCATATCGTCTTTGACCACCTCGCCCGAAATATTTGCTTTGGTACAGATGAAACCCGATGCCGTATTTGACGCAAATGCCTGTAAAAAACTGCTGCTTTTGGACGGAATAAAAAATGCAGGCAATCTGGGAACAATTATCCGCACCGCCGATTGGTTTGGAATACAAGGAATTGTCTGTTCGGAAGATACGGTAGAACTCTACAACCCCAAAACAATACAGGCAAGCATGGGTTCGTTTGCACATATACCTGTTTTTTACCGAAATTTGGAATTTTTTTTAACGGAAAACAAAGATAAATACCTGTTTTTCGGAACATTTATGGAGGGAAAATCTATCCGCAACGCCGTTTTTCCTGAATATTCGGCCATTGTGTTGGGAAGCGAATCGGAGGGAATATCCGAAATTTTGACAGGCATGATCGACGAAAAAATAAGCATTCCTCGCGGATATTCCGACAGCGAAAGCAAAGCGGAATCGCTCAACGTCTCGCTGGCTGCGGCTATTGTCTGTTACGAATTGATGAAATAGAGTTCGGGCTTTCTAAAATAAACATATCTATCCGGCGTTACATTCTCAAAGCAGATATAATATGATTTATAACAATCTTTCAATAATTGTTGCCATTGGCAAAAATAACGAGATAGGCAGAAATAACGAACTGTTGGTACATCTCCCCAACGACATGAAGCGTTTTAAGGAGTTGACGTTGAATACCACCGTTGTTATGGGCGAAAATACCTATCGTTCGTTGCAGGTGCAGCCGTTGCCCAAACGCCGAAATGTGGTTTTGACTTTTGATAAATCGTTACAGCTTCCCGCCGAATGCGAGCTTGCATATTCGGTAGAAGAAGCCTTGGATTTGGTGAAAAACGACAGCAAAGTGTTTGTTATGGGCGGGGCTTCGATTTACAGACAGTTTTTGCCGCTGGTATCAAAGTTGTATTTGACAAAAATAAATGCTAATTTTGCAGGATCGGACGCTTTCTTTCCTGAGATTGATTATTCGCAATGGAATTTGATAGAGCAGATGGAGAATACGTCCGACGAAAAACATCTTTTTGATTATACATATTGTACTTATAACAGAATAATTAAATAATTTATGATGATGAAAAAATGGATATTTACGTTGATGTTGAGCCTTTTACCGATTGTTTTTTTTGGTCAGAAAACGGTTCACAAAGATTTTCCCGACATGCCTGTTGACGAAAACACAAAGTTGGTAACGTATAAGGAAGTGGTGCAAATGCAAGGTTCTTCGGAAGTTTTGTTTGAACGTGCGTTGAAATGGGCGAATAAATTCTACAAAAATCCGGCAGCTGTTATCACGAAAAAAGATAAGCCGAGCGGCATAGTGGAATGTGTTTCCAATATTCCGATTTATACTTTGGCAAAAGACGGTGTTACCCGAACCAGCGCAGGTTATGTTTATTATACATTGACCATAGAAGCCAGAGAAAACCGTTATCGCTACACCATTACCAATCTTTACAAAAAAGAACAGGCTCAATATCCGATAGAAAAATGGTTGGAGACTTCTCGTCCCGAATGGACAACGGCTCGATACGATCATCTTCATCAGATAGACGAAGCCGTGCGTAAATTGATGGAAGAAATAGAAGAAGGCATGACGCCCGAAAAAATTATTATTGATGAATGGTAAAGAAAAGCAGCAAAGCGATCCTTTTGGTTGCGAAGAAGCCCTGATAGATGAATTGTGTACGCTATGGCTTATTAATGATGATTTTAATACATTTGAATTTGTAATAGAAAATTTGGTGGAATTGTGTCGTCATTCGTTTGAGCAGGCTATGCAATGTGCGTTGATAACACACAATCATGGCAAATGCGATATTTTGAAAGGCGTTTATGATGAATTGGAAACAATCGCAAATATTATGCTCAATCGCGGATTGACAGTGGAAATAACACATTGAGCGAATGAATGATAATGCTAATAATATTGAGCAATTATTAAAAGAATGGCAAGCCGCACAACCGTTGAATGAAACTTTGCAACGGCGTTTTGACCAATCGTTTATGATTGATTTTAACTATAATTCAAACCGGTTGGAAGGCAATACGCTCACTTATGGACAGACAAAATTGTTGTTGCTTTTTGGTAAAATCAAGGGAGAGGCTTTGTTTCGAGATTGTGAAGAGATGAAAGCGCATAATGCAGGACTTGAAATGATGAAGATAGAAGCCCAAGACCGTGAACGCCCTTTATCGGAAAGTTTTATCCGCAACTTGAATCGAACCATTCTTGCAGGCGATTTTTACAAAGTGAGCCGAGACGGTACTTACAAGTATAAAATTCATACAGGTATTTATAAAACCCGTCCCAATTCCGTTATTACTCCAAGCGGTGAAGTGTTTGATTACGCTTCGCCCGAAGAAACGCCTTCTCTGATGGCAGACTTGATAAAATGGTACAACGAGGCTGAACAAAAAGCCGTTTTTTCGCCGATTGAACTTGCGGCTCT
>JAIRTU010000070.1 GCA_031254735.1 Bacteroidales bacterium
AAAATAGCAGATATTGCATTAGCCGATTGGGGCAGAAAAGAGATTGATATTGCGGAAAAAGAAATGCCGGGTTTAATGGCAATCCGCGAAAAATACGGAAAGGAAAAACCATTGAAAGACGTTCGTATTTCGGGTTCTCTGCACATGACCATACAGACCGCCGTATTGATAGAAACTTTGGTAGCCTTGGGTGCTGATGTGCGTTGGGCAAGTTGCAATATATTTTCTACGCAAGACCACGCTGCGGCAGCTGTCGCTACGCGAGGCATTCCTGTTTTTGCGTGGAAAGGAGAGACTTTGGAAGAATATTGGTGGTGTACATCTCAGGCGTTGGCTTTTCCCGAAGGAAAAGGACCTCAACTGATAGTTGACGACGGCGGCGACGCCACCCTGTTGATCCATAAAGGATACGCTGCCGAAAACAACGCTTCCGTATTGCAGGCAAAAGCCGAATCGGAAGAAGAAGCCGTTGTTTTGCAGACCTTGAAAACAATTTTGGCAGAAGACCCGCAACGTTGGCACAGAACGGTAAAAGATTGGAAAGGCGTATCGGAAGAAACCACAACAGGCGTTCACCGGTTGTATCAGATGATGGAACGCGGCGAACTGTTGGCGCCGGCTATCAACGTGAACGATTCGGTTACCAAATCGAAGTTCGACAATTTGTACGGCTGTCGCGAATCGTTGGCTGACGGAATAAAACGCGCCACCGATGTGATGATTGCAGGAAAAGTGGTGGTGGTTTTGGGCTACGGCGATGTGGGAAAAGGTTGCGCCCGCTCCATGAAATCGTATGGGGCAAGGGTGATAGTTACCGAAATAGACCCTATCTGTGCTTTGCAGGCTGCCATGGAAGGCTTTGAAGTGGCGACAATGGAAGAGGCGGTGAAAGAAGGAAATATCTTTGTTACCACCACCGGCAACAAAGACGTAATTACCATCGACCATTTGAAACAAATGCCCGATCAAGCCATAGTGTGCAATATCGGACATTTCGACAACGAAATACAGGTGAGCAAATTGGAGAATTTTCCCAACATCAAAAAAAGAAATATCAAACCGCAGGTTGACGAATATACATTCCCCGATGGGCATGCTGTCTTCCTGTTGGCAGAGGGTCGTTTGGTGAATTTGGGCTGTGCCACAGGACACCCTTCTTTTGTGATGAGCAACTCGTTTACCAATCAGGTGTTGGCTCAAATAGAATTGTGGCAAAAAAATTATCCGACAGATGTGTATCGTCTGCCCAAACATTTAGACGAAGAAGTTGCCCGCCTGCATTTGAAAAAGATAGGCGTAAAGCTGACACAACTAACCAAAGAACAAGCCGATTATATCGGAGTGAACGTGGACGGTCCTTACAAAGCAGACCATTATCGGTATTAGAATTTTTGTATGATTAATAAATATTTTTGCAAAAACATCGTTGATATATCGGCGATGTTTTTTTTATATATAAAATAATTTCTATGGAACTGAAACCTGTTATCACTCATCGATTGGTCAAGAGCGAAGACCTGAATCATCACAAGACGCTTTTTGCGGGACGTTGTGCGGAATGGTTTGTCGAATCTTCTTTTATTGCGGTTGCCTGCTGCCTCACGCCCGAAAATGTTGTTTGTTTGAAAATTCACGGTATGGAATTTTTGCACCCTGTTCATGCGGGAGATATTCTCACGTTCGAGAGCAAACTTGTTGCCAACGGAAAAAGCACCTTGACCGTTTTTACACGTATCTACAAAGATAAAACGCCCGAAATTACGTTTTCCGACGGTTTTGTAACCTTTGTTTATGTGGACGAAAACACAAAACCGCAACCGCACGGCATTGTAATTTCTCCCCAAACAGCAGAAGAAACCTGTTTGTACGAACAAGCCAAGCAGCTTATCCTGACCTCGAAACAGAGCAAATAATATCTTAGGCAGAGCGGCTGCAACACCTTATTCCCAAGCAAAAGCAAATGGAAAGTTTAATCGGTTTAGGATACGTCGGTTTGTTTCTCGCTTCTTTTTTGGCTTCGACCATTATTCCGGTCAGCTCCGAAATTGTTCTTACCGCCTTGATTGCCTCCTCAAAGTTTGATGTGTGGACATGTATTCTTGTTGCCACGTTGGGTAACTTTCTGGGCGGACTGACCACCTACGGATTGGGATATTTGGGAAAATGGGAATGGATAGAGAAATATTTTAAAAAGACCAGAGAAGACATAGAGAAATTTCAACTCAAAGTGTCGAAAGCGGGGATTGTCATGGCGGCATTCACATGGCTTCCGTTTGTGGGCGATTTGATAGGGTTGTCGTTGGGGTTTCTTCGTTTCAAACCGACGCCTGTATTCATAATGATGCTTATCGGACGTTTCGGACGTTTTGTTGTCTCCGGATTGATAATAGCTAATATTCTTGCCTGAACCAAAAAAATATCAAAAAAAATCGGGAAACCGTTTGCATATCTCCGAGAAATTCAGTGTCTTTATAAGATCGGCGTATGGGTTTTTGCGTTGTTTAACAGTGAATAACGAAAAATAATTGTTAATTGTCAATTGTTAATGGCGCTCTTTCGTTTCGGGAGTGCATAACTAACCACTTATCACTAACAACTGATCATTATTATTTTTTCCCCTTGCGGGGGATTTTAATAGTGGTAAGTTGTTAGTGGTAAGTTGTTAATGCCGCATTGACGCGACTGCAGAGCATAACTAATCACTTACCACTAATCATTTATCACTAATCATTATTATTTTTTCCCCTTGCGGGGGATTTTAATAGTGGTAAGTTGTTAGAGGTAAGTTGTTAATGCCGTATTGACGCGACTGCAGAGCATAACTAATCATTTATCACTAATCATTTACCACTAACCACTAACAACTATTCACTATTCACTATTCGTTATTCGTTATTCACAACCTCAAAGGTTTCACAATGCGATGTTAAGGGGAAAAAAGTTCTTTTAAATCAGTTTCAGGGCGTTGTCCAAATCGGCGATAATATCTTCTGCGTCTTCTATTCCGACCGAA
>JAIRTU010000004.1 GCA_031254735.1 Bacteroidales bacterium
GCTACGGAACGTGTTTATTACGACCTGTCGAAACGGTTGATTTTGAATATTCAAGAAAATTTTTCCACCTCTCCGCGTGCGGGTGCAATAACCGTATACTGTCCCGATTTGGACAGCACCATTATCATCACCATTCTGCAAGATGCGCACCCGAATACACTTTTAACGGACAGAACGACTGTTCGTATCAGTTCCTCACAGGGAAGCGTATCTTTTTTAAACCTCAAAAGCAATATATCTTGGAAAATGGAGGGAAATACTCCCTCATGGTTGAGCATTAACCGAACATTCGGCGATACAAGTACGCTGATTACGTTTACCGCAACCGAAGATAATGAAAACGGTATTGATCGGTCTGCAAATCTTATCCTTTCGGGCAACGGTGTGGATACCATAGTGTTGACCGTAATACAATCGTTTGAAGAGTTGTATTTTTACACCGATAAATCAATTGTCCGCTTGGAAAATACCGTCCGTTCTATGGATACGGTTCGGATAACCTCCAACACCGATTGGGTGATACGCGGTTACGATACGGCTTTGGTGTCGGTAATTCCGCAATCGGGCTTTGGAAATGCTAAAATTGTTGTAACTACCTTGCAGGCAAACAATAACTATTTTCTCAACCAAACCGCCGCTCATATTTCTACCAACGGAAGCGTTTCTGCCGACATTGCTATTTCGCAAAAAGCCGTAAATCATCTTGTGCTGCCTGAAACCAATTTTGAATTGGGTGCGGCGGTCGGCTCGACGGTAAAAGTGCAGATATACACCAATATGACATGGTATTTTCAATCGTCAACGGTTGCCCCGTGGCTGACATCCGACATAAATGGTTCTAACGACAGTTCGGAAGTAACTTTTACCGCTTTGGAAGCCAACAACACAGGGAACACTCGAACGGCAAACTACAAGCCCAGAACCACTTCCATCATTCGGAATGTATACATAACACAGACAACACCTGTTTCTTCGACAGAGTTTGAAGAAAACAAGTCGGTTGTCATTTCTCCGAACCCTGCCGCCGATATGCTGAGCGTTATTTCGTCCAAAGAAATAAAGCGGATACAGTTGATTTCAATCACGGGAAAAGTATTAAAAACCATTTTCCCGAACAAAACATACGCAGAAATAGATGTCTCCGATCTCGCTTCGGGTATCTATTTTACAAAAATAATTTCTGCCGACAATTCAATCATAACCAAAAAGATAGCAAAACAATAATTATGAACAAACTAAAAAAAAGTATCTTGCAAAAGAGAAGTCTTATTCTTTTCGCGGGAATGATGTGGTTTACCATTCACACCACCTATTCTCAACGCACACCCGATGCTGTTTACAACATGCAGGTGCAAAAAATGAATCGACTGTTACAGTTGATACGTTATTTTTATGTCGATTCGGTCAATCTCAACAAAATTATGGAAAAAGGTACGGTAGAAATGCTCAAAGAGCTTGATCCGCATTCGACATATATTCCTCAAAAAGACGTTACGCGAACAAACGAACCTCTGCAGGGCAATTTTGAGGGGATAGGTGTTTCTTTTCAGATTATAAAAGATACGATAGTGGTGGTGCAGCCTGTCAAAGGCGGACCTTCCGAACAGGTGGGCATTATCGCAGGCGATAAAATCATACAGATAGACGACAGCATCGCCGTGGGAAAAATCTGTACCAACGCATGGGTATTCAGCAAGCTGCGAGGAAAAAAAGGGACGAAAGTGGTTGTTAAGATAAGAAGAGGCAAAAACCCCGACCCGCTGACATTCACCATTATCCGCGATAAAATTCCTATCAACAGCATAGAAGCCTATTTTATGATCAACAAAGAAGACGGCTATCTGAAATTGGAACGTTTTTCGCAGACGACAATGGACGAATTTAAAAAGGCTGTCCGGGAACTGCAAGCACAGGGAATGAAAAATTTGGTGTTTGACCTTCGCGGCAATACGGGCGGATATTTAAATACAGCGGTAGAATTGGCAGATGAATTTCTGACCAAAGACAAATTGGTGGTCTACACACAAAACACCAATAAGAATTTTCACAACAACATCAGACAGACGTACAACACCACCAACAGCAACGGTCTTTTAGAAAAAGGAAAACTGATAGTCTTGATAGACGAGGCTTCGGCTTCTGCCAGCGAAATAGTTTCGGGTGCGATACAAGATTGGGACAGAGGCATTATTGTCGGCAGACGTTCTTTTGGAAAAGGGTTGGTGCAAATGCCCACCATGTTGCCCGACAGTTCGATTATTCGACTGACAACGTCTCGATACTATATTCCCAGCGGGCGATATATCCAAAAACCGTACGAAGGCGTAGAAGATTACAGTCGCGATGCCATCAAACGCTACAATGCGGGAGAATTGACCAATGCAGACAGCATTCATTTCCCCGATTCGCTTAAATATTTCACCCAAGGGAAACGAGTAGTTTACGGCGGTGGTGGTATTATGCCCGATGTTTTTGTGCCTATGGACACCACCAGAGTTTCCGACTATTATTGGCGACTGTTTCGTAATAATATCTTCAATCAGTTTGCGATGTCTTATCTCGAAAGAGAAAAAGACAATCTGTTGAAACGTTATCCCACGTTTGATGACTTTAATAGCCATTTCCACATGACCCCCGAACTGTTGCAGGAATTTTCGGAATATGCAGCAAAAGAAAATGTAAAAGACTCGGCGGAATTTAATTTCAAGGCTTATTTAGAGGGATTTATCGCTCAAAACAAGGATACGCTGAACAAAGTATTCGGCTCTTTCGAGCAGGTGAAAAACCATGATGACTTTAAGAAAATGCTTTCTGTCTATATTGAAAAAGAGATAGATAAGAAGAAAAAGGAAAACGAACGCTTCGACACCCGAACTTACATCGAAAGGCAGTTGAAAACCTTAATGGCTCGCAACCTGTACGACGCCAACAAAGCCACCAAAATCTGGTTGGAAATGGACGAAACCTATCTGAAAGCACTCGAAATCATCAGTGATACAGGAATGTTTAAAAAGCTGAAGATCACGTATTAGTGGTTAATTGTCAATTGTTAATTGTCAATGACGCACAGATGAAGCGATAAACGTAATTGTCCGGTATTCACGAACGCACTTATAAAGGATAAATTGCCTTGTTATGAGCTTGTTATGACATGCTTTCAATTCTCATTGCAATCGATCCTAATCGCGTTTTTTTGTTTTTGCAGCATTAATTATGTATCATTTTAAAAACTCTGTCCTTGACGAAAAAAATGGAATAATTTTTATTTTTAAACAATGGTATTTCTTGAACGGGAATATATTGTTGTTCGTCTATTTTGTATTTTTCATCTTTTGATGAATAATAAACATATATAACATTATCCATAAAAAACAATTGGTCGGTGTAATGATATTTAAAGTCCGGCATAATCAATTGATTATCAGCAAAATTTTTATTCATAATTCCCAATATCCCGGTCTTTTGGTCATCGCCTTTATTGAAAGAAACAGACAAAACAGCCTCTTCTAAAACTATAAATGTATAAAGATATTTATTCTCGATTGTTTTTATTCGCTCATTTTCAAAGTTATAAGAATACAACAGTCCATTGATTGTAAAATAAAGATTATCATCATCGGAATATGATTTCAAACCCGGATTTTCGTATTCATCTGAATTAAAAGAACATAACAATTTCTCTTTGTCCTTTTCTAAAAGATAAAGATGAATTTTATTGTTGTCATTATCCCATATAAAAAAACAATATGAATTTCCAACAATTAGTATATCAATGATGGAATACTCATATTTTGATTCATAAATTTGTCTATTTTGTTTTGTAAGAACATTATAATTATTGATTGTTTTACCCTCTGAATAAATTATTTCACTTTCATTTATTTTTTCCGCATCAACGAAAAAAGCTCCCATTATTAACGTATCCACATTATTATTTTCTATATTTTGAATTAGGAGCTTTTTTTCTACAAATTCATCAGGTTCGTTATCTATTATTTCATATACAATAAAATCATCTAACCCAACAATAAATCTGCCATTAACAAAATTTTGGTTTTGACTAAACGAAAGGAAAAAAGAAAAAACTAAAAATAAAAACACCAACTTTTTTCGCATATTATCCATATATTGTTTCATCATTAATTCCACAAAAATACACAAAAATATAATGCACACATAAACAATTAACAATCAATTACCTACTTCTAATCGCCATTTTTTTACCTGCCCTTTCAAGGCGAAAAAGGTGGTGGTTTTCCTTATTTCCAAAGGCTTTGCCGTTGGGCTGAAATAAAGCGGACTTTCAGTCCTCATTGACAAAGCACAATCCCACCAATCATATTAAACATCGTCCGGACAGCAAGAAATTCCGAGTTCGATATTGCCCGAAAAATGCCACAAAACTTTCGAGGTTTTTAAAACCTCGAAAGTTAAACGAAGTTTAATTGTATGATAATCATGCAATTGCAAAAACAGCACAATAAAACCGCCCGCTCATTCGTTTTATATAGATCGGCTGTTTGGTTTTGATGTTGCCATATCGCAAAACGGCTCAACAATGACGATCTTTCGCTGCACCAATCACATTAATACAACAACCTGTAACTCGCCGTCGAAATATCGTTGCTCTTTTTTGCCTTATTGAACATTTATCTTTTTTCTGATTTCTTCCAATCTCGGTTTGTATTGGTCGTCTACCGTCAATAACGCTGTTCCGCACAGGTAATAGATATTCCGCAAATTGTCGAGATTCTCAGCTATACTCCGAGCCACAATACCGGCTTTGTCTCCTTTAAACTTTGCATAGTATTCATTTTCTTTTAAGAATTGGTCGGTACATTTGTCAAAATAATCCAAGCCTTTTTCTATCGCTTCCGGTGTTTTGCACTTAATATATATGTCTGCCAAAAAGGGATTTACTCGATCATAAGGAACGGTAGCTTGCGGAAACCATTTATCGTATTGATTCAGTACATTTATTGCCGAATCTATTTTGTTTTCTTCAAGCAGTTTGTCTGCCAAACGACAACCGATCACTTTATGCCCCGTAACAGGTCGTGTATAATCGTCGCTTAAAAAGATATTTTCATCGGCGTATTGAGAAAAATCATATCGATTCATTACATAGTCATACAAAATATCGGTATCGATTCTGCCATAGGAACGACTATTGGCAGGATACGGCGTCTTCACAGGAATCAGACGATAGACCAACCCTTCTGCCTGAAAATAATTTTCCAAACCAAAATGCGTATCCGGAGTGGCGTTTGCTATATAGTAGATTGGACGTTCCCAATTGTTGTGACACAAAATATCCATCATGGCAATATACGCTTTCGAAAACACGGTAGAAGGCAAAGTCCACTCTATACGATCTACTATTTGGTCGGAAAGATTTTCGGAAACGGTACCTGTTTTAAGCACCTGTTCTTTGTCTACATCTATGTACAAATTCTTCGTGTTGATAAGAGCATATCTTCTGTTGTTGCTTGGTTTCCAAATTTCCTGCAACACATTTTTAATATTTTGCGGTTGCTTAATCCTGTCGACAGCCTGCAACGCATCGCGTGTGCCTGCCTGATAGAGTTCTTTTGCCATTGTAACAGGCACGGGTTTGCCGTCGTATGCTTTTCGTTTTGCCTGATCGATATACCAATCGGCACTCATCAACTGCAAATTGCAAATACGCACGTCGGTTCGATAACCTTCTACTTCCTGCAAATACCAAAGCGGGAACGTGTCGTTGTCGCCGTTGGCAAACAGGATAGCATCGGGGGCGCAAGAATCCAGATACGCTTTCGCCGTATTCAGCAGCAGATACCGTTTGGAACGGTCGTGGTCGTCCCAATTTTGCGTACCCAAAATCACAGGAACACCCATACACGCTACCGTAGAGACTGCCGCTGCCGTTGTTTTGTTGATATATTTTTTTGCCCAATCATAAATGGCATACACGCCCAAGCCTATCCAGACAGCAAACGCATAAAACGAGGCGGCAAAGGCATAATCCCGCTCACGAGGCTGATACGCATACATATTTAGATAAATACCAATGGCGATGCCTGTCATAAAGAACAACATCAAGACAATAAGACCGTTTTTAGAATCTCGCGAGAAATGGAAAAACAATCCCAACAATCCCAATATAAGCGGTAAGAAATAATAGGTATTTCTTCCTTTATCTTTCAGATGTTCGGGCATGTCTTGCGGACCTAAACGAGCCTCGTCTATAAAATTGATACCCGACAGCCATTCGCCCGATTGTTTATTGCCAAATCCTTGATTCAACGTTTGCCGTCCTGCAAAATTCCACATAAAATAACGTCCGTACATATATCCCAACTGATATTTGAAAAAGAACTTCACGTTTTGCCCGAAAGAAGGCATATTGGGAACTTGACCATTGGCGTCTTTATAGTCCGGTAATGTAATGCCTGCCCAATGTTTATATTGACGAACACGATCAGGGTCTTTATTCCACATACGCGGGAATAATGAGCAATATTTTCCGTCATAAACATAGGCGATTTTTTGCCTGTCGTCTCCCACTTCGTACCGTTCTTTTATTTTAAATGTTCCCTTATTTTTATTGGCGTCTATATATTGTTCGGCTTCAAAACGAGAAAAGAAAGAACGTGTTGTGCTATTTGCATTTTCGACAATATATTTCTTTACATAAACCGGCTCACCGTCTTTTACGTTTACGACAGGAGTATTAAAATATTCTCCGTAAATCAACGGATAACTTTCGTATTGCTCTCTGTTGAGGTACGCCAACAACGAAACAGCGTCATCGGGATCGTTTTCGTTGATGGGAGTATCGGCATTGGAACGAACTGGTAATATCAAAAAGGTAGAATATCCCACCAAAATGAACACCAAAGACAACAATCCGGTGTTGAGTAAACGTTTCTTTTTCTTCTCCGAATACCACAAGCCCCACGTGAGCAATCCTGCAATAAGCAAGAAATAAAATATTGTGCCAATATTAAACCCCGTATGCAAAACATTGGTAAAAAATCGCTCAAAGACACTTGAAATCTTTACCGTATAAGGCACTATTCCCCAAAGAATAACGGCAACCAGCACAAAAGAAAACAGCAAAGCATATATGATCCCTTTGGCGGAAGACTTGTATTTACGGAAATAAATCACCAATATCATCGCCGGCAACGTCAGCAGATTCAGCAGGTGGACGCCAATGGATAAACCGATGATATAGGCAATCAGAATAATCCAACGATAGGAATAATTGCTGTCGGCAACCTCGTCCCATTTCAGGATAGCCCAGAAAACCACCGCCGTACACAACGACGACATCGCATATACTTCGCCCTCTACCGCTGAAAACCAAAAGGTATCGGTAAACGTATACGCCAACGATCCCACCAACGCACTGCCGAAAACAGCCACGACTTTAGAATTGGTTAAACTGCCTTTTACCGTCGCCAATTTCTTCCCCAACATGCTTATCGACCAAAATAAAAACATGATGGTAAAGCCGCTGCACAGGGCAGACATTGCATTAATGGTAAAAGCAACTTGGGTTGAATCGCTTGCAAAAAGCGAAAACAAACAGCCTATCAATTGAAAGGTGGGCGCTCCCGGAGGGTGTCCCACTTGCAGTTTGTGTGCTGTTGCGATATATTCTCCGCAATCCCAAAAACTCACGGTTGGCTCTGCCGTCATAATGAACACGGTCGATGCCACAATACACATCGCCCAACCCAATACATTGTTGATTAGTTTGTAATTCTTTAACATACAATTATTATTTTAACAGGATGCAAAAATACATTTTTTTTACATACAAAACGATTATAAACGATGCGGAATTTATCTTTTTGCAAATAAAAAAATAAAGAGCAATGATTTTGAGGTCATTGCTCTTTGAAATAAGTAGCTTGAGATCTTATTTGCACGTAAGACCTATCGATTTTGCGTCGTACGAAAGTCCGCCGTATTCAATCGTTGTAAGGTCTTTACATTTTTTGTCGCCCGGATCAATTTCTTCAAGTGTAATTTTTTGAGTGTAGCCGGGCTGTGTGAACGTACAGGAACATTTCTTATCGCAAGAAACAAAGCTACTTCCGATTGCTAACATTGCTAATGCAACGAATGTTTTTTTCATGGTAACATATATTTTAGTTATGGCTTACTCTGTTAAAGGATTTTCAGCATACTCCATTTCCTTTTTGCAGAGATACAATAATTATACAATTATTAACATCTGTTAAATATTTTTCAGAAAACAGCCCTCCGAGACAGCCAAAAACGATTGACTGTCAATGGTCAATGTGATTATATCCCAACCTTTCGAGTTTTGGCAAACCTCAAAAGACTAATTCATCGCAATTGTTTGATTATCATTGAATTGTAAATATCACACAATAAATCTGCCTGCTCGTTCGTTTTATATAGATCGGGGGGTTGTTTTTGAGGTTGCGGCGGCGCAATAACATTCTTTCGTTACGCAATTCGTAATTTTTTTATATCTTTGTACCGCAGCATTTTGTCGTGTTTTTTATTTTGGATATAAAAATGCTGAAATTCAGCGTATTACGAACAGAAATGTTGTTTTTTGAAATTATAAATTAAAATTATAAATTAATCGTTTAATAAACTTGCAAAAGTTGAATATAATAATATGAATAACAAAGCACGATTGCCCATTTACGTATCGATAGCATTAATCGCAGGACTTTTGATTGGTGTTTATTTTATTCCCTCCAAAAAAAATATTTCATGGATAAATATTTCTATGGGAGACAACAAAATTGATGAAGTGTCGAGAATTATCCAACGATATTATTTCGACGAGGCAGACAAAGAACAATTGGAAGAAGAGGCAATACTCGGCATGCTGCAAAACCTCGACCCGCATTCTGCCTACATGACAAAAGAAGAAACCAAACAGTCTCAAACAGTTATGATGGGAGAATTTGAGGGAATAGGTATTCAATTCAACATGCTGCAAGATACTTTGTTGGTTGTCAGCGTAACTTCGGGAGGTCCTTCCGAAAAAGCGGGAATTATTGCCGGCGACCGAATTATCGGCGTTGACGGAAAAACAATTGCCGGAATAAAAATGCAAAACACCGAAATTATCCGGTTGCTGCGCGGCAAACGAGGAAGCAAGGTTACGGTGGAAATACTGCGAAACAATGTGAAAGAACCGATTCCTTTCACCCTCGTGCGAGACAAAATACCGGTACACAGCATCAATATTTCGTATATGATAAATCCGCAAACAGGATATATCAGCATAGATAATTTTACTTTTACCACAGAAGAAGAATTTCGTTCTGCCTTGCAAGAGCTTATCAAACAAGGTATGGACAGACTTATTTTAGATTTGCGAGGCAATCCCGGAGGCTATCTAGGTGCGGCTATTGCCGTCTGCAACGAATTGCTTCCTGTCGGCGATCTGATTGTGTACACCTACGGAAAGGCTGTCGGGCGAGATGAATATCACTCCAACGGAAGAGGATTGTTTACGAAAAAACATCAAAAAATTGCGGTTCTGATCGATGAGTATTCGGCTTCTGCCGGCGAGATTGTCGCCGGCGCCATACAAGACCACGACAGAGGAACGGTGATCGGAAGACGATCTTTCGGGAAAGGATTGGTTCAACGACAGTTTTATCTCAGCGACAGCTCGGAAGTCTTGATTACCGTTGCCCGCTATTACACTCCCACAGGGCGTTCTATCCAACGTCCTTTTGACGAAAAAAACAATGATGAATATTTTGCCGATATTATTTCTCGCTACGAACGAGGAGAAATGGACAGCAAAGACAGCATTCATTTTGTTGATTCTTTGCGATTTACAACTCCCGCAGGCAAAACCGTTTACGGCGGCGGAGGCATTATGCCCGATGTTTTTATTCCTGTGAAAAAATCGGACAGCATTGTGTATTTCAACAAATTAGCCAATCAAGGGATATTGTTTTCGTTCGCTATGGAATATGTTGACAAAAACAGACAAAAATTAGTGTCTTCATACAAAAATGCAAAGGCTTTTATTGCTCATTTTCAAGTATCTCAAAGTATGATTTCCGAAATGGTTAAAAGAGGAAAAGAGGCAGGTATCGAGCCGCAACTGTCCGATTATTCCGTTAAAGAATTTAAGAAATGGACAAAAGCATACATCGGACGAAATTTGTTTGGCGAACAGGCTTTTTATCCGATTATCAATGCGGACGACGAGATGATAGAAGCGGCGATAAAATCTTTACAAAATTGAAAAATAGACAGTCTGTTGTTTGTCTCTTCAAAAACAATAACTTGATAACCAATGCTTTTAATCTATACAAAAAATAAAACCGAACGATTACACCATATT
The DNA here is from genome assembly GCA_031254735.1 of Bacteroidales bacterium. Next base: position 10,346 of record JAIRTU010000004.1, read on the forward strand.
TGTTCTCATATTTTTGCACATATTTTAAAAATAGAGTTTGAATTATGTACGGATATTGATTATTTTCTTCATTTTGAAGGATATAAACTGAATTATTCCGATGAAATTTTTGAAAATATCCTCACTCTTTTTCCGCATAAACTACTGTTTGAGAACGATATACACGAGCAGGAAATTGAATTTTCGAGTTGTGAAGATACGCCGATTTGTTTTTTGTCTTCTCCTTTGAAAGAATCGGCATTGCCGTTTGATGTGTTTGCGGCTTGTTTTTTCTTTTTAAGTCGATACGAGGAATACCTTCCGCATACAACCGATGTGCATGGGCGTTACGAGGCAGTCAACAGCGTGGCTTACCAACGTCATTTTTTGCATTTGGCGGCAGTTGATCGTTGGATACAATTGCTGGCAGATGTTTTGCAAAAAAAATATCCCGAAATGCTTTTCCCCGAACGAAAATTCTCTTTTCTTCCAACCTACGACGTCGATTTGGGATATGCCTACAAACACAAAGGATACCTGTTGAATGCCGCAGGATTTGTGCGGGATTTGTTGCGAGGAAACACGAAAGCCGTAAAAAAACGTGCCATGGTCTTGCTCGGCAAAACGCCCGACCCTTACGAAACTTTTGATTATTTGACGTCTCTGCACCAAAAACATCATTTGAAAGCCTGTTATTTTTTTCTGACGGCAAAAAATCGCTCTCTATACGATAAAAATACCTCTCCGAAAAGCAAAAGTTTCCAAAAATTGATTCAAAAACTGTCCGAGAAATCGGATATTGGACTGCATACCTCGTATTATGTGCGAGATTATCCGCAAAGAATTGATTTTGAAAAGACTTGTTTACAGACGATTACAAAAAAAATTGTGCATAAAAACCGTCATCATTATTTGCGGTTTTCCTTGCCGAAAAGTTATCAACTTTTGGTTTCCAAAGGAATTACCGAAGAATACAGCATGGGTTATGTTCATCATATCGGATTTAGAGCAGGCACGTGCAATTCGTTTTATTGGTTTGATTTACAGAAAAATAAAACAACTTCCATGTTGATATTTCCGCTGTTGTTTATGGAAAATGCTTTGTTGAAAGAAGACGCTTGGCAGGTAGTAGATCGTTTAGTTCCATTTATCGATGAAATAAAAAAACACAACGGAACA
>JAIRTU010000137.1 GCA_031254735.1 Bacteroidales bacterium
CAACAATTGGCGAAGAATTTGTTTCCGCGAGAAAAAGATCGGAACATGTTGGAAATTGTTTTTGTGAAACTCAAAGAATGGGTGGTTGCCGTAAAATTGGAACGCAATTATTCCAAAAACGAAATTCTGGCAATGTATCTCAACACGGTTGACTTTGGGAATATGTCGCACGGCATAAAATCGGCTGCCAGAACCTATTTCGACAAAGAGCCTGCGGAATTGGAAACACAAGAAAGTGCGCTGCTTGTCGGCATGCTGAAAGCACCCACCAAATACAACCCCCGAAGAAACCCCGAAAGTGCGCTCAACCGGCGGAATACGGTTTTGGCACAGATGTATAAATATGATTTTTTGACAGATGATGAATTTGCCGAAGCAAAAGAAAAACCCATAGATGTATCGAAATTCAAGTTGCAGGATCATCGAGCCGGAACAGCAACCTATTTTCGGGAGTTTATTCGTAAAGAACTTTCTGCTTGGGCAAAAAAAAATCCCAAACCCGACGGGACATATTGGGATATTTACAAAGACGGACTGAAAATCTACACCACAATCAACTCTCGCATGCAGCAGTACGCCGAAGAAGCTGTTGAAGAATGGATAGTCAACACCTTGCAACCCGAATTTTTCAAACATTGGAAAGGACATAAAAACGCACCTTTTTTCCGATTGAGTGCCGAGCAGACCGAAAGCATTATGGTACGTGCCATGAAAAATTCGCAGCGATACAAAAATTTGAAAGAAGCAGGAAAATCAGAAGACGAAATTCGTAAAATATTTGAAACGCCCTGTCAAATGTGGGTGTACGACGGCAAAGGCGGCGAAAAAGATACGGTGATGTCGCCGTGGGATTCTTTGCGATATATGAAAAGTTTTCTCAACTGCGGATTGATGGCAATGGAGTCTTCCACCGGAAAAGTGCGTGCCTACGTGGGCGGAACAAACTATGAATATTTTCAATACGATCATGTTACGTTGGCTCAACGTCAGGTTGGTTCTACCTTTAAACCTTTTGTGTATGCTTTAGCCATGACAGAAGGAGAATATTATCCCTGCTCGCAAATTGCCAATCTTCCTGTAACCATAGAACAGCCCAATCAGCCGGCATGGACGCCCAAAAACTCCAACGATTACAAAGACGGACAAATGGTAACACTCAGCGAGGCGCTTGCCAACTCGATAAACTATATCTCGGCATACATCATGAAACGATACGGACCCGCCGCCGTTATCAATCTGGTGCGAAAAATGGGCATGACCGGCGATATTGCCGAAGTGCCGGCAATTGCTCTCGGCGCTTGCGAATTGACACTGTACGAAATGGTAGGTGCTATCAATACATTCAACAACAAAGGCGTGTATGTCAAACCTTATTTTATCACCAAAATATGCAACAGCAAAGGCAATGTTTTAGCCACCTTCTCCACCGAACAAAACGAAGTAATGGACGAACTCTCTGCCTACAAAACCGTTCGTTTGATGCAGGGCGTTGTTCGTTCGGGAACGGCAATACGCCTGACTTACCGTTATAAATTGGATATGCCCATGGCGGGAAAAACAGGCACTACCGACAACAATTCCGACGGTTGGTTTATGGGATATACGCCCAATTTCACCGCCGGTGTGTGGGTGGGCTGCGAAGACCGAGCCGCACATTTTCGTTCCACCGCATTGGGGCAGGGGGCAAATACGGCGCTGCCTGTTTGGGCTATCTTTACCAAGAAATGTTATGCCGACAAATCGTTGAAGTTTACCAAAGACGATTTTACGCCTCCCGAAAATATGGAATTGGATGTAAACCTGTTTAACTGTAAGGACGAAAATGCTGTGCCGAGCAGCCGCCAATCTTCACGTCATAGTTTTGATTAATGGACAATAGAACATCGGAAATAATACATACCATTGCTCTTACGCAAATCCCGACGGTGGGTTGTATACTCTCGCAAAAGTTGATAGAGACTTGCGGCAGTGCGGAAGCCGTATTTCGCGAATCGAAAAAAAAGCTCTCCGCATTAACATTCCTTTCTGCCGCCAACATCGATAATCTTATTCATGCAAAAGATATGGCAATGGAAACCGCTTTGCGGGAAATGAAGTTTATCGAGAAAAATAATGTTTCTGTTTTCCTGAAAAAAGACCAATCGTTTCCGAAACGTCTGTCGGAATGTTTGGATACTCCTGTTATTTTGTATGGAAAAGGAAATCTTGATTTAAACCCCAAACGCAGCGTTGCCATTGTCGGGACAAGGCATTTGACCGAATACGGAAGCCGAACTGCCGAAAAAATTGTTGAAGAGCTTTCGGCTTACGGCAATATTCAAATTGTAAGCGGATTGGCGGCAGGAGTTGATACCTGTGTCCATCAGGCGGCTTTGAAATACGAACTGCCCACCGTTGGCGTGTTGGGACACGGACTGCAAACCCTTTATCCTGCTTCAAACAAAAAATTATCCCTGTCGATGCAGCAAAACGGCGGCATGCTCACCGAATATATAAGTACCACAAAAGGCGACGCCCACAACTTTCCCCGCCGCAACCGTATCATTGCAGGCATGTCGAATGCGGTGGTGGTGGTGGAAGCTCACGAAAAAGGCGGGGCGCTGATTACCGCCACTATCGGCTTTTCTTACAACAGAGATGTGTTTGCCGTTCCGGGAAGAATCGGCGATAAGGCTTCGGAAGGCTGCAACAATTTGATTAAATACAACAAAGCCGCCTTGATCACTTCGGGAGAAGATATTGTTAAGATGATGATGTGGGATAACAACCAAAAAAAAGACCCATCGAAAAGCAAACAAAGACAGTTGATGTTGGATTTGAACGAAGAAGAACAGACGATTGTAAACGTTTTGCAAGAAAAAGAAAAATTGAATATCGACGAGTTGCAAATGGCTACCTCGTTGAATATTGCCCTGTTGACCAAATGGCTGCTGGCATTGGAATTTAAAGGAATTATCCATTGTCTGCCGGGGAAACGATACAGAATGAACATTTAAACCAAACAATCTTTTAAACGGATAATACCCATGAAACACGAAACCATTCAAAAAATAAAATATTACGTGCTGAAACTTTTCATCACCACATTTGCCATTGTGTTTTCGGCATGGCTGATGCAGGGAGGTATTCATATCGGCGATCCTAAATTGCTTACGGGAGTAACAGTGGCGGGGATTTTAATACTGATCAATTTGTTTTTAAAGCCTGCTTTTGTCGCTTTGACAATTCCTTTTACGGTGGTAACTTTGGGATTGTTTTTGTTGATAATTAATGCACTTACAATTTTGCTGATCGATTTTCTGGTAGACAAATTTACGGTGGACAGTTTTTGGTATGCTTTGGGATTCAGCATGCTGGTATCGTTCACCACTTCTATCATTGAGGGCATCGGCAGAGTGCGGATTATTCGCTATAACAAACGCGATCGCAACAGCGACGATGAAGATGATTTTTCGGATTATGAAGAACTGTAATATTTTTTTTCGCAAGAAAACAAAATCAACCACATGCAAACCGTCTATATAGCCATTCCTGCAATGGACGAAAAAGATACTGTTTTTCAAACCTTGCATTGTATCGCTCAGCAGCAATGCGAATGTCCGATAAAAGTGTTTGTTTGCGTCAATCAGCCGGAGAGTTGGTGGGAAGACGAAGAAAAGGTGCTTGTCTGTGAAAACAATCGAAAGACGATGGATTTATTGCAAAACAACTCTGTTTTCCCTGTTGAAATTATTGACTGTTCAAGCAAAGGAAACGCTTGGAAAACAAAAAAAGCAGGCGTTGGACAGGCACGAAAAGCATTAACCGACAAAATACTGTCTATCGCTTCCGACGATGATATTTTCATCAGCATGGACGCCGATACGTTGTTTGAATCGGATTACTGTCAAACGGTGGCAGACAATTTTCGGGTACATCTTTCGGCGGTGGGCATGGCAGTTCCGTATTATCACAAAAAAAATCATTCGGAAACAGAGAGCCGAGCAATGCTTCGGTACGAGTTGTATATGCGAAACTACAATGTACATCTTTTGCAGATTGGCAGTCCATACGCTTATACGGCGTTGGGGTCTGCTATTTGTTGCAGGGTAAAAGCCTGCAAAGCGGTGGGAGGATTTGATACGCAAACTTCGGGAGAAGATTTTTATTTTCTGCAAAAGCTCTGCAAATACGGAAAACTCCTTCGCTACAATTCGTCTAAGGTATATCCTGCCACACGTTTTTCGTCTCGTGTTCCTTTCGGGACGGGGACAGCGGTTTACAACGGAATTTCGGGCGATTGGCATTCGTATCCCATTTTTCATCACAGCGGTTTTGAGATTATCCGCCAACTTTACCGGCAGATAGAGCGGCTTTTTTATGAAGACTTCGATCATGAATTGCTTCGGTTTTTACAGACGGCTTTTCCCGAAAAAAACAGTTGGAAGCCTTTGCGAGAGAATTACAAAACGCTTCCTTTGTTCACAAAAGCATTCCACACAAAAGTTGACGGATTGCAGATATTCCGGTTTTTGCGGCATCACAGGCAGCAGATGCAAAAAACAGACGAAGAATGTTTGTCGGAAAACATAAAGGCTTTCCGCGAAAATTCATCTGCCGACCCCGCCATTTGCCGCTTTTGGAAAGAAAAGCTGTTGAACCATTCTTTTTCTTTTGAAAAAATACCGTTGGAACAGTTGGACGACTTGCGAGACTGTTTCATGAGGCAGGAAAGCATTTATCAACAAGACTTCGACAGAGATTTATTAAAATAACATATAGAATATGGTATCATTTGAAAAATATCAATTGGACAACGGCTTGACCGTTATTTTGCACAAAGACATTCATACGCCCATTGCGGCGGTGAATATCACATATAACATCGGCTCGCGAGACGAAAACCCCAATCGTACAGGGTTGGCACATTTGTTTGAACATCTTATGTTTGGCGGCTCGAAAAACATTCTCAAATACGATGAACCTTTGCAGCGGGTAGGCGGCGAAAACAACGCTTTTACCAATGTGGACATCACAAACTATTACCTCACGTTGCCGGTGCAAAATCTGGAAACGGCTTTTTGGTTGGAATCCGACCGCATGAACGAACTTGCATTTTCTCAAAAAAGTCTTGATGTGCAGCGAAATGTGGTTATTGAAGAGTTTAAGCAATCGTATTTAAATCAACCCTACGGCGATTTGATGCAACTGTTGAAACCTTTGGCGTACAAAGTGCATGCGTATCAATGGAACACGATAGGGAAAGATATTTCGCACATCGCCGAAACGACCATTGATGAGGTGAAAGCGTTTTTTTATACTTTTTATCGTCCCAACAATGCGGTTTTGGCAGTGGCGGGCAATCTGGACATTGACAAGACGAAACGAATGATAGAAAAATGGTTTGGAAATATCCCCGCAGGGAAACCGTATCAACGAAATTTGCCGCAAGAACCGCCTCAAACAGCCGCCCGAAGAATGGAAGTAGAACGCGATGTGCCGATGGACTGCATTTACAAGGCGTATAAAATGGGAAAACGAACCGATGATGATTATTATGCCGCAGATTTGATTTCCGACATACTTTCCAACGGACAGTCGTCTCGTTTGCAGCAAAAGCTGGTGAAAGAAAAAGCCCTGTTTTCGTCGATTAATGCGTCTGTTTCAGGCACATTTGACGAGGGATTGTTTTATATATGCGGCTATCCTGTCGACGGAGTAAGTTTAGAGCAGGCAGAACAGGCTATTTTGGAAGAATTGGCACAGTTGAAAGCCGCTTTGATAGATGATTATGAGTTGGAGAAAGTGAAAAACAGGGTGAAAACGCTTTTGTATTACGCCGAATTGCAGGTTCAAGACAAGGCGATGAACTTATCCATTGCCGAAACAATGGATAACGCACAGCTTATCAACGAAGAAGAAGAAAGATACAACAGGGTGAA
>JAIRTU010000195.1 GCA_031254735.1 Bacteroidales bacterium
TACAAAGATAGCATAAAATCTGCAATCACACACACGCCAATAAAAATGTTTGCATAATTGTCAGTGGGTACCGGGTAATGTTAATGACGCTCGCCCGACACGACAATGCGTAATGTGCGACTTAGGCGTTGCCCTAACCGAACACGAAAAGTTTGGACACCTCAAACCGAGCGGTTGTGCCACCTCAAACCGAGCGGTTGCGCCACCTCAAACCGAACGGTTGCGCTACCTAAGTCCGAACGGACGCACCATCAATAACCATTCGATACAGGGTGGCTGTACCGCTCGGTACAGGGAACGGAACAAAATAGTGTGCGTAATTAATCACTATTAAAATCTCCCGAAGGGAAAATATTATAGTGATAAATGATTAGTGATAAGTGGTTAGTTCCGCACTGACGACACGAAAGAGCGGCATTAACAATTGACAATTAACCATTATTTGAAAATCATTGTTCCGACAACAATAAACATCATCATTCGTAGTTTCTGATGTGTAATTGTAGAGGATATGTTTATGAAGAAAATCAAATTAAAAGACATCAATTGGAAGAAGACCATTTATGAATACGCCATGATAATAACAGGGAGTTTTATTATGGCTGTCGGGTTTGTGGTATTTGTTTCTCCTTTCAAGTTGGCGCCGGGTGGTGTTTACGGTATTGCTATCACCTTGCATCATCTCACCGTTTCGCTGCCTATCGGGGTCATCGCTCTGTGTATGGATATACCGCTTTTTCTTCTCGGCACTTGGATATTGGGTGCGAAATTCGGGCTGAAAACGTTGGCAGGAATAGTATCATTATCGGCGTTTACCACCTTGCTCGAAAGCCTTTATGGGTATGAGCCTTTGGTAACAGACGATTATTTTCTGGCTTCGGTATTCGGCGGGATACTGATAGGGATAGGTTTGGGCTTGATCTTCAAGTCGCGAGCCACGTCGGGAGGGACAGACATCATTACCATGATCCTTAATAAATACACGCATATCCCTGTCGGGCGATTGCTGATTTATGTTGATACGGTGATCGTATTTATTGCCTTGATAGCCTTTCAGGATTGGAGAATACCGCTTTATTCGTGGGTAACAATTTTTATCACAGGGAAAATTATCGACATGATGATAGAGGGAATTGCTTCGGAAAAGGCGGTGTATATTATTTCGGACAAATACGAAGAGATACGCGATAAAATTATCCACGAAATGGAAAGAGGCGGCACTTACCTGCAAGGCGAAGGCATGTACAACGGCGCCAAGAAAAAGATTATCTATGTGGTGGTCGACCGGAAAGAGCTTGTTTTGCTGCAACGATATGTGCATGAAGTAGACCCGAATGCTTTTCTGAGCGTTATGGAGACCAAAGAAACGCTGGGAGAAGGCTTTCGTTCGTTGAAAGAAAAAATAAACGAGCAGCATTAAACCGACAGCCTGCTTATCTATGCTCAACAAGGCACAAAAGAAATCGCAAAGCATATCCTCCACGCCGACCGCCTTTGCGTGGGGACATAACCGCCGTTTTAATGCGTATGCCGATTATTTTAAAAAGACATTCGGGCAGAGGGTTCAAAAAGTAACCGTCAACGCGGGATTTACCTGTCCCAACCGCGACGGCACTGTTGCGTGGGGCGGCTGCACCTACTGCGACAACCGAGCGTTCAATCCCTCGTATTGTCGTCCCGAAAAAAGTATCGCCACACAGATACAGGAAGGCATAGCGTTTCACGAAAAGCGTTACCGCCGAGCGAATGTTTTTCTGGCGTACTTTCAGGCTTTCTCCAACACGTATGCCCCTTTGGAAAAGTTGAAAGACATCTACAATCAGGCACTTGAACAGGAAGGCGTTATCGGTTTGGTTATCGGCACACGCCCCGACTGCATGGACGACGAGAAATTGGCATATTTTGCCCAGCTGTCGCAAAAACACTACATCATCATCGAATACGGCGTGGAGAGCTGCAACAACCACACCCTGCAACTTGTCAATCGCGGACATACGTTTGAAAACGCCGCTCTAATGATAGAAAAAACGCATCGTGCAGGGATACATACAGGGGCGCATTTTATTTTCGGGCTGCCCAACGAAACGGTCTCCGAATGGATACAGTGGGCGGAGATTATCTCGGCGTTGCCGTTGGATACGGTTAAATTTCATCAGTTGCAAATAATTAAAGATACCGTCATGGCAGATTTATTTCTGGAAAAGCCGCAATTGTTTCATCGGTTTTCCCTGCCGGAATATGTAGAATTTATTATTGATTTTCTGGAAAGACTCAATCCGCATTTGATCATCGAACGGTTTGCGGGCGAAGTTCCGCCTCGATATTTGCAACATGCAACGTGGGGATTGATACGCAACGATCAAATTCTTCAAACCATAGAAAAACGATTGCTCGAAAGAGACACCTTTCAGGGACGTTTTTTCTGCATGCAGAAAAAACGTTGAGCCGTTGACGCTCTTTTTTTAAAGAACAGGAAAAACAGCAATCAATTATTTTCTACCTTTGCAGTAAAATAATCTTTCGACAAAATATGGATTAATTTTTGTAGAAACAGGATATTATTCAACCAAAAACCAATGTACGGATATTATAGACTTTTCTTTTTGTTTCTTTTTTGCATGTCTGTTTTGCAGGTGCAAGCCCAGAAAGTGGGTTTGGTACTCAGTGGCGGAGGGGCAAAAGGCATGGCTCATATTGGGGCTATTCGGGCGTTGGAAGAAAACGGAATACCTGTTCATTACATTTCGGGAACGTCTATGGGTGCTATCATCGGCGGATTGTATGCCGCAGGTTATTCTACGGAAGAAATGGAACAGATGTTCTTCAATCCGCAATTTGAAAATTGGGCGAAAGGAAAAATCGACGAAGATCATATTTATTATTTCAAAAGAGAATCGCCAAATTCGCGTTGGGTAGGATTTCGGTTTAATGTGGATTCCACACAGTTTTTGCCGACTATTCCTGTCAATTTTGTAGACCCTGTGGAAATGGATTTTGCCTTTTTGGAAATATTTGCAGGCATAGAAGCGGTCTCCAAACAAAACTTCGACAGCCTTTTTGTGCCTTTTCGATGTATTGCCACCGACATCACCAACAGCAAAGAAGTGGTTTTCCGTTCGGGACTTCTCAAAGATGCCATTCGTGCCTCGATGACGTTTCCTTTTTATTTTCGTCCCATTTCCATCAACAACAGTCTGTTGTACGATGGCGGAATGGTGAACAATTTCCCGACAGATGTTCTTTTTCACGATTTTAAACCCGATTATATCATCGGCATTGCCGTTGCTCGACCCAACGAGCCGCCCTCCGACGAAAACCTTATCAGCGTGCTGACCAATATGCTGATGAATCAGGAAAGTTACGGTCTGAAAGGCTCTCCGCACGGCATTGTCATTCACCCCGAAGTGCCGCAATTGGCGGTTACCGATTTTTCGCGAAGCAGAGAATTGATCGCTATCGGCTACCGGGCGGTAACAGACAGCCTTTCCGTGATTAAAGACCGGGTACACGACAGCGTGCCTCAATGCGAAATTACGGAACGAAGAGACGCCTTTCGCAATAAAATTCCTCGTATGCTTATTGATGAAATCAACATACAGGGCTTGACACAAACACAAGCCGATTATGTGAAAGAAGAAATGTTGCGGACAAACGAAGTCATCTCTTTAAACACATTCAAAAATAGATATTTTCGACTGATAGCCGAAGACCATATCGCAAATGTCTATCCTTATATTTTGGTAAATAAAAAAACAGGACGGTTCAAAGCGGTGTTGGATATTACCAAACAGAAACCTTTCAAGCTGGATTTTGGGGGATATGTTTCTGCCAATGCGTATACAACGGTGTTTTTGCAGTTTGACTATCATTTGTGGACACATCAGTTGATCGACCTTCACCTTGAAACCTATTTTGGAAGATATTACAATTCTGTTATCGCCTCATTCCGCTTGACACGTTTGCAAAGCCGACCTGTGGAACAGATTTTTTCGTTGGGATACAGTCGTTGGAATTATTTCAGCACGTATCGTGTGTTTGTCGGCAGCGAAACGCCCTCGTATCTGGTGCATGAAGAAATGATATTGGATTACAAAGTATCTCATCTAATAAAAAATAACTCCCGAATAACAGGCAACCTTACCTTTTTGGGTATCAACGATAAATATTATTGGAACAATGTCTACACGCAGGCAGATTCGCGAGACAGGAATCATGTGTATCTGGTTCGACCCAATATTATGTACGAATACAAGACCACCAATTTTCAATATTTCCCCACGCGGGGATTTCGGGCGAAAGCTCAACTGAGTTATTTTGCCGGATTTGAAATTAATAAACCCGGCACCACCGCCCCGCAGACAGAGAGTTCTACGCATTTTCGGAATTGGTTTGCTCTCAACGGAGAGGTGGAAAAGATATTCCGCGTAGCAAAGGTGTATCGGTTGGGGCTGTCGGGAAATGTGGCGTGGTCGAACCTGCCGATGTTTGAAAGTTACAATGCCACTAAACTGCGTGCCAATTATTACGCACCCACCCACGAAAGCACCATGACTTATCTGCCCAACTATCGCGACCCTGCTTTTATGGCTGTCGGGTTGAGTAATATTTTTTTGCTGTACAAAGGACTTCAATTTCGGTTGGAGGGATATTATTACCAGCCTGTCATTTCCATTTTGCGAGACGGAACCAACCGTGCCTATGCGGGCAGTCTGTTTGAAAAACGTGCATTTATAAGCTATGCAACGCTTGCTTACGTTACCAAGTTGGGACCAATTTCCGTCAATCTTTCCTGGTACTCCGACAACAACCCCAATTTGATGTTTAACATCAGCTTCGGATACCTGTTTTTTAATAATAAGATTTTTTAGAGACAAAAGGAATAATTGCCGCCGGTTGATTACGCACTTCCGACAATTTCGGGAAAACAAAAAACGGTCTCTTTTGAAGAAACCGTTTTTTGCCCTGTAAAATGTATTTTCTATTCTTCGGTTGCGACTTCTTCCACATTCCGCGAAGAAAGAACAGTAACAATCACTTTCGAGGGGTTGTCGATAATAGATATGTTTTCCAACTTAATATCCCCTATTTCAACAGTGTCTAAAATGTCCATACCGCTGATGTCTACCGTAATATTTTCAGGAATATGTTCCAACAAACCTTTTACTTTGAGCTTGCGAACACGTTTTGACAAACGTCCTCCACGCATAACTCCGGGAGAATTACCGGTAATTCTCAACGGAATATTAATGGTAACAGGCTTTCCGTCAACAACTTCCAAAAAATCGACATGCAACAATTTTTCCGTTACCGGGTGAAATTGAGCCTCTTGTACAATAGCTTTGTGCTGTTGTCCGTCAAGGTCTAACTCTACATAACGCACTTCCGGCGTGTAAAGCAAACTTTTGAAAGCTTTTTCTTCTACCAACAGGGCTTGTTGTTTTTCGCCGCCATACAAAACGCATGGCACCATGCCCTGATTACGCTGTTCTTTTGCATCTTTTTTCCCTACGTTCTTCCTCAAAGAACCGCTCACAGATACTGATTTCATTTTTGTCTTATTTTTTTAATGATTAAAAATTGAAAATGGCTGCAAAGATACAACTTTTTTCAATGTGTAAACCTGTAATTTATATTTTTCGAGGAAATATAATCAAACAAAAAACAAAAATCAACGTTACAAATAAGTAAAAAAATATTCAAATTCAAACGAAACCTTTTATATCAATGTACGTATAACAAATTGCGAAAATAAATCATGAAAGTTAACATGTTGAATAAGTGTTTTTTATTAGGTGCTTTTTTTGTTTTCTGTACAATGAATACAAGTTGCGGTCAGCGCAACACCGGTCGAAACAATTTGCAGGAAGCAGCAAACATTCGAGAAGTCGGAGTTGTTCACAGCAATCCGATCGATTTTACATACGCTGCCGAAAATACCGTGAATGCGGTTGTGCATATTCGTGCCGAAATGCAGCAAAAAAGCAGTCTGTTCGATTTGTTTTTCGACAGCAATCCTTTTTCGGGACTGTTTCAATCGCGTGAATATCAGGCTTATGGTTCAGGAGTGATTATTGCGGAAGACGGTTACATCATCACCAACAATCACGTGGTGGAAGGGGCAACAAAAATAACGGTAACACTCAACGATAAAAGAGAATACGAAGCCGCCGTTGTGGGAATGGACGAAAAAAACGATTTGGCGCTGCTAAAAGTAGAGGCAAAAGGCATGAAAGCCGTTCCTTACGGTAATTCCGATAATGTGCGTATCGGTGAATGGGTGTTGGCGGTGGGAAATCCTTTCAATTTGACGTCTACCGTTACGGCAGGCATCGTAAGTGCGAAAGCACGCAATTTGAACATCTTGGGCGGAAACACAACCGTATCTTCTTTCATTCAAACCGATGCGGCGGTCAACAGCGGCAACAGCGGCGGCGCTTTGGTGAATACGGCAGGAGAACTTATTGGAATTAATGCGGCAATAGCTTCCAATACAGGCTCTTTTGCGGGATATTCTTTTGCTATCCCTGTAAATATTGTAAAAAAAGTGGTTGACGATCTGATGAAATACGGACGTGTTCAACGTGTGTATCTCGGCGCTTCTTTCGCAGAAATGGACGGTAAAAAAGCAGATGAAATGCACCTTGCCAGCGCAAAAGGAATACAAGTGTTTAAAATAGAACCCAATAAGGCTGCCGATAAAGCCGGAATAAAAGAGGGCGATATTTTATTGGCGATCAA
>JAIRTU010000225.1 GCA_031254735.1 Bacteroidales bacterium
ACGGTTTCGTTAGAAAATATTCTGTATTTTTGCACACGGAAAATAACAACAGTCAACAAACAGCCGAAACTTATGATATATACAGACAAAGAAGAATTGCAAAAAGCCATAGCACATATCACTCACTGTGTGATGATTGCGGCTCAAACTGCACCCAAAGGACGCGGAACGGATATGTTGCACATACAGACTGTCTCCGAAAAAGAGAAAATCGCTCTTATTTCCGAGATGAAAAAAATCGGCGGACAAAGCGAAGATACCGCTTTCTTTCTTCGCGATGCGGAAAACATTGCGGCTTCGGACGCAGTAATTTTGATAGGAACAAAAGCCGATGCCAGAGGGCTGAATTGCGGATTGTGCGGTTTTGACATTTGCGGCGACAAACCGACCGAACAAACCTGTGTCTTCAACACGATAGATTTGGGTATTGCGTTGGGGTCGGCGGTATGTTCGGCGGCGGCGTTCAAGGTAGACAACCGCATTATGTATTCGGCGGGAAAAGCGGCTGAACAGCTGCAATTGCTTGGGAAAGATATACATTGCATTTTTGCCATTCCCTGTTCGGTGAGCAGCAAAAGTATCTTTTTCGATCGGAAATAAGACGAAACCGTCGCGTGGTTTCTGTCGGTTTTTACGGTTCGATCAACGCAAAAAAATCCTGTTCCGAAATAATGGGAATCCCCAACTTTTGGGCTTTTTCCAATTTGGCGGGTCCCATGTTTTCTCCCGCAACAATAAAACTGCAATTTTTGCTGACCGAAGAGTTTTTATGTCCGCCATGAAGTTCTACCAACTGCTCTATTTCTTTGCGACGTTCGGGAGTGGAAAACGTGCCGCTGACCACAAATTGCATGCCTTCGAGCTTGCGAGAAAGCGGTTTGCTGTCTGCCGTTTCGGAGAGTTGAAACTGTAAACCGAAACTTTGCAAATCTTCTATTTGCCGCCAATTGATCGAATCTTCAAAATAAGACAATACGCTTTCCGCAATGCGTTCGCCGACGTCTTCTACGGCGATCAGGTCTTCCAAAGCGGCATTTTTCAAGTGTTCGATATTTTTGAAATGGCGGGCTATTTTTTTAGCGGAATTTTCGCCCACAAACCGTATTCCCAACGCAAACAACACCCGCTCGAAAGGTATTTTTTTCGATTGTTCTATGGCAGAAAGCAGGTTTTTTACTGTTTTTTCACGAAAAGAAACAAGACGTTCTTTCTGATCGGTTTCGCCGATATATTTTTTCTCCAAACCCAACAAATCGGAATATGTCAGCCGATAAATGTCCGCTATGTTTTTCACCAAGCCGTTTTCGTACAAAATATCTATTTTCCCTTCGCCCAAACCCTCGATGTTCATTGCCTTTCGGCTGATAAAATGTTCTAATTTTCCTTTTATCTGCGGCGGACAATTTTGATCGTTCGGACAGTAAAAAGCGGCTTCGCCCTCGTTACGAATTAACAATGAACCACATGCGGGACAATGAGTAACAAAGGTTATCGGCAACGCATCGGGGTTTCGTTCCGATTTTTCGACCGAAACAATTTTAGGAATAATTTCTCCGCCCTTTTCCACATAGACTTTATCGCCCGTATAAATATCCATTTCTTTGATAAAATCGGCATTGTGCATAGAAGCCCGCTTAACGGTTGTTCCCGCCAGCAAAACAGGCTCTAAATTGGCGACAGGCGTAATCACTCCGGTACGTCCCACCTGATAACTGACACTTTGTAAAGGCGTTAACACACGTTCGGCTTTGTATTTGTAGGCTATCGCCCAACGAGGATTTTTGGCGGTATGCCCCAACAGTTCCTGCAAATTGATTTTATTGACCTTGATCACCACACCGTCAATATCGAAAGCCAATGTTTTGCGTTCGGTATCCCAATGAGCGATAAAGGCTTGAATTTCTTGTATATTTTTGCATTCGGCGGTATAGGACGACGCCTTAAATCCCCATGTTTTCAAGGCTTTCAGGCTTTCGTAATGAGTTTCAAACAAAGGTGTTTCCGTATGAAGATAATACAAAAAAGCGTCTAGATTGCGTTTGGCAACTTCTGCCGAATCTTGCAGTTTGAGACTTCCCGAAGCCGCATTGCGAGGATTGGCAAATTTCTGTTCGCCCGAAGCCTCTTTTTCTTCGTTCAACGAGCAAAAACCGGCATGAGGCATAAAAATTTCTCCGCGTACTTCCAAACGTTCGGGATAATTTCCCTGCAATTTCAGCGGAATGGAACGGATCGTCTTTACGTTGGCGGTAACATCATCGCCCTGAACGCCGTCGCCGCGAGTAACGGCTTGTTTCAACATGCCGTTTTCGTAAATCAGACTGATGGCAACACCATCGAATTTCAGTTCGCAGACATACCCTATCTCGTCCATGTAGAGAGCGGTTTTCACACGCCTGTCGAAATCTTCCAATTCGGACGAAGTATATGTATTTGCCAGCGACAGCATGGGCGTTTGATGTTTGACGGCAACAAAACGCTTTGTTACCTCCCCGCCTACACGCTGTGTCGGACTGTCGGGCGAAACGAATAATGGAAATTCTTTCTCCAAAACAATCAACTCTTCAAGCAACATGTCGAAATCATAATCGCTGACAGTGGGATTGTCCGATACATAATATTGATAGTTGTACGTATTTATTTTTTCGGATAATTCATGTATCCGTTTTTGAGCTTCTTCCGGCGTCATTTGTCAGATATTTTTTTAAGTTTAAACCGTTTTATCATTTAACGACAGTTGCCTGTTTTTCAAATAATATTTTTATTGTCTTACAAAACAACAACAAAGCCGTTCGATATTGTTCATTTCAATTTTCAAAAATTAAACTCTAAAATTCAAAACGCAGTTTCACGTTAAACAATCGCGGCGTGAGATAGTTTGGCAGCATATAATACGCTCCTTCCAAATTTGAAACCCACGAATATGAAAGTACATTTTGATAGTCGAACACATTGGCAATTTCAAAGGTGAGATAGCCGCCTTTGAGACAACGAAACGGATTCTTTTTCCCGAAGCGAGTGGTTTCGTCCACAAATTGCCACGAAAAACCAATATCCGTTCTGAAATAATGATGCGAAGTACGTATATAATTCCGTATATACGGAGAACTTGCGGGAAGAGGTGTTGAATACACAAAATTGATATGTGCTTTCAACATGGGCAATTTCGGCACGCGGTCTTGAAAAAACAGATTGACAGAAAAACGCTGATCGGTAGGACGCGGCGTAAATTTGTTGTTGCCGTCGATTTTTTCCACACTTTTCATCAAAGAAACAGACAACCACGATTCCAGATTGTGAACAATTTCCCCGCTGAGTTTGGCGTCTATTCCCACCGTATGACCAACGGCGTCGTTTTTGCCCGAATAAATAACACGCACATTATCCATTGTATACGTAATCAAATCTTGCAAATGCTTGTAATACACTTCGGTAGAAAATTTAAACGGTCTTTTATTTGCTCTGAATAAATAATCCATTCCCAAAATGACATGATACGATTTTTGAGATTTGATATTTTTGTTCAATTCGCCGTCGGGCATACGCATTTCTTTGTAAAATGCAGGTTGATAATACATTCCTGTTGCAAAATAAAACGAAATATCCGATTTGATATTCGGCTGATAAATCAACCTGAGACGCGGCGTGAAAATCAGTTCGTGGTTGAACGTCCAATAATAAAAACGCATTCCGCCGACGAGGATAAATTTATTGCTGTCGCCAAACTCCCATTTATCCTGCACAAAACCCGACAAACGAAAGGTTTCCAATGTGTTTTTTGTTTTCAAATAATTGTTTCCCATAGAAATAATGCGGGAAGAATCGGTAAAAGGAACCGGTTTTCCAAGAGAATCTATCGGCGGATATATATGGGGCAGCGAATAGCCCAAAGAATCGTACAACCGCCATTCGCTCAACTTATCGTCTATCGTCTCTCCTTGAAATTTCACGCCCCAAGTTAAAGTGTTTTTTCTCTTCAAACGATGTTCTCCCTGAAATTCGCCGTGAAAAATATGCGAAGTCAAAAAGTTGCGTGCATGGTGCAAATCAGAACCTATATCTATGGCAGGCGTTTTTTTTGTTTCGCCAAAATCGTCATCGCCAAAACTGCTGTTTACCTCTTTGAGGGAATACATCGCTTCCAAATCGAACGTTTCTTTTTCGGCGGAATTAAAATACGAGGTCAAAAATCGCAAGTCCGTATTTTGATTCAGTGCATATTTCGCTACAAAAGCAGCATAAACGGTTTGATAAGCGTCCACTTCCTGACCGTGATAAAGCACTATGAACTCCTGCGTTCCGCCGCCTATCGTTCCCATTCTCCTGACGTTGGAATCGGGACTTAAACGGTACACATTGCGGGCATAATTGCCAAAGAGCGTAAGTTCCCATTTCTCAGACGGCGTGTATGTCAAAAGAAGCTGTCCGTCGGTGAAAGTCGGCTTGTAGTTTCCTTTGGTCGGCATCTGCCGAAGCACATATCCATTCGACTGATAACGAATGCCTAACAATGCCGCAAGTTTTCTGTTTTTGGTAACACCTTCCACATGACCGGAAGCACCAAGCAAACTCGCCGATATACTTGCACCAAACATCGTCGGCTTTCGGTAGTGAACATCCAACACAGAAGACATTTTGTCGCCATAACACGGTTCAAAACCTCCCGATGAAAACCTTACCCCCGACACCAAATCGGGATTGATAAAGCTCAAGCCCTCCTGCTGACCCGAACGAATCAAAAAAGGACGATAAATTTCTATTCCATTAAGATAAATAAGGTTTTCGTCATAACTTCCGCCCCGCACTTTGTATTGAGACGACATTTCTGTTCCCGAAGCACCAAACATTGCCGATTTCACCATTTGCTCAATACTTGAATTAAGTCCGGGAAATCGAGTGATGTTTTTGGGACTGATTTTTTCCATACCTTCGCTGTAAGAATATCGCTCGTTCACATCAAAAGAAGGAAGCGTGATAGAAGCCTGTTTCAACATGATATTGAGCAATTTACCTTTTCCCAATCCTACATTTACGGTGTATGTTTGGGTGGAATAACCTATGCAACTGACTTCTATGGTGATCTCTCTGTTGTGAGGAATCAGCAGATTGTATCTTCCGTATTCGTTGGTGGAAGTGCCTATGCTAAGGTCTTCCAACACAACAATATTAGCCCCTTCAACAGGAAATTCGGAGGTGTCGGAGAGTACTTTGCCATAAATTCGTGCCTGATTTTGGGCATTTGCCGTTTGACAAAACAGCAACAACAATACGGTCGAACAGAATAAAATGATTTTTGCCATACAGGACAACTTCTATTTAAGCACTGATTTATATATTTAAACTGATTTATACATTTAATACGAATAATACGCATGAAAATTTATTTTATTGTATGTATGAAAAAAGATCGTCGTTTCCT
>JAIRTU010000229.1 GCA_031254735.1 Bacteroidales bacterium
GCACTTTCTGTCCCGATTCCTCGCTGCTGACAGTAAAACAGCTGTTCTTCCGAAATTTTGGAAGTAGACGCTTCATGTTCCAAGATAGCCGTTTTGTTTTTACATTCGATAAAAGGAAAGGTATGTGCGCCGCATTTGCTGCCCAACAACAAAGAATCGCATTGCGAATAGTTGCGGGCGTTGGTTGCGGCGGGGACGATTTTCACCAAGCCGCGATACGAATTTTGACTGTGTCCTGCCGATATTCCTTTGGATATGATTGTACTTTTGGTGTTTTTTCCCAGATGTATCATTTTTGTTCCGGTGTCGGCTTGCTGATAATTGTTGGTAACGGCAACCGAATAAAATTCCCCCACCGAATTGTCGCCTTTGAGAACGCAACTCGGATATTTCCATGTAACGGAAGAGCCGGTTTCTACCTGTGTCCACGATATTTTGGAGTTTTCGCCCTCGCAAATGCCTCGTTTGGTTACCAAATTGTAAACGCCGCCTTTGCCGTCTTTATCGCCGGGGTACCAATTTTGCACCGTAGAATATTTTACTTCGGCGTCTTTCAGAGCAAATATCTCAACAACAGCGGCATGCAGTTGATTTTCGTCTCGTTTGGGTGCGGTACAGCCTTCCATATAGCTCACGTAAGCGTTTTCTTCGGCGATGATCAGCGTGCGTTCAAATTGACCGGTGTTTGAAGCATTGATACGGAAATACGTCGATAAATCCATAGGACAACGCACCCCTTTGGGAATATAACAAAACGATCCGTCGCTGAAAACCATAGAGTTTAACGCCGCAAAAAAATTATCTCCCGTCGGAACGGCTTTTCCCAAATATCGACGTACCAAATCGGGATACCTCTGCACCGCCTCGCCGAAAGAACAGAAAATAATCCCCTGCTGTTCCAATTCGTCCCGAAATGTTGTTTTGACCGAAGCCGAATCCAATACAGCGTCTACCGCCACGCCCGAAAGCTGTTTTTGTTCATTTAAAGATATTCCCAAACGATCAAACATTTCGAGCAGTTCCGCATCTATTTCGCCGTCTGCATTTTCTTTTTTCGCCTTTGGAACGGCAAAATAGATAATATTCTGATAGTCGATTTTCGGATAACTCAAATGCCCCCACGAGGGTTCTTTCATGGTTTTCCATTTTTCGTAGGCAGAAAGCCGAAATTCCAACAGCCACGAGGGTTCTTTTTTATATGCCGATATTTTCCGTATGATGTCTTCGTTGAGTCCTTTGGGAAAATATTCGGTTTCAATATCGGAGGTGAAACCGTATTCGTATTCTCTATTGGTAAAATCTTCTAAAAGTTCATTCTCTTTTGTCATTTTCAAAAAATGTTTAAGTCTATTTGTGTTTGCGTTGTATCGAATGTAAATTTATACGGAAACTTTTCCGGTCTCTTACAATATCATCGTTATAACAGCAATAATCGATAAGTATTGTTTTCATTCCAACATCAATTTTGCTTTTTGCAAAGCCTGTATGAAAATATCAATATCTTCAAAATCATTATACACGGCAAACGAAATACGAACCGTGCCGGGAATGTTCAAAGCGTCAATCAGCGGTTGGGCGCAATGGTGTCCTGTTCTCACCGCCACGCCCATCATATCCAACAGCGTTCCCGTATCGGTCGGGTGAATATTATTTTGCAAAAACGAAATAACGGCAGCTTTTTCTTTTGCCGTCCCGATAATGTTTACGCCCTCTGTTTCCTGCAACTTCCGGGTGGCATACGCCAACAGAGCGTCTTCGTGAGCGATCATATTTTCTATTCCGCAATCTGTCATAAAGTCAATCGCTTTCGCCAAGCCGACAGCACCTCCCACGTTGGGCGTTCCGGCTTCAAATTTAAACGGCAACCGATTGAACGTTGTCTTCTCGAAAGAGACCCGATCTATCATTTCACCCCCCCCCTGATAGGGAGGCATGTTGTCTAAATACTTTTCTTTGCCGTACAAAATGCCGATTCCCATAGGTGCATATATTTTATGTCCCGAAAAACAATAAAAATCGCAATCCAAGTCTTGAACATCTATTTTGCGACTTTTTATCCCCTGCGCCCCGTCCACCAAAACAGGAACATGATATTGATGAGCAATATCAATGATCTTTTTTATCGGATTTATTGTTCCCAACACATTGGAAACATGAGAGACCGCCACAAGTTTTGTCCGTTCGGAAAAAAGATTTTCATAAGCCTCCAACTGCAAATCGCCATTTTCGTCCAAGGGAATAATTTTCAACCGGCTTCCGTACTGTTCTCCCGCCAATTGCCACGGAACAATATTGGCATGATGTTCCATCGCGGAAATAATTATCTCGTCGTCCGGTTTGAGAAAGGCTTTTGCAAAAGAACTCGCCACCAGATTGACAGACTCGGTTGTTCCTTTTGTAAAGATTATTTCATGAGCATGTTTTGCCCCGATAAATTGTCTTATTTTCTCTCGCGACTGTTCAAACATCTCTGTCGCCTGACGGCTCAAAGTATGCGTTCCGCGATGAATATTACTGTTGTATTGCGTATAATACTGTTCCACAGCTTCAATTACAGACAGCGGTTTTTGTACCGTTGCCGCATTGTCGAGATACACCAAAGGCTTGC
>JAIRTU010000023.1 GCA_031254735.1 Bacteroidales bacterium
AAGGAAAATCGTATATCTCTATTGTTCCCAAAGAAAATATCAACGCATAATTTAGTTTTTAAGTATAAATTGGAAAGGTTGTTCCTCCCGGAATGACCTTTTTCTTTTTTTGACGCTTATGCAAAACCTGTTCTGTTTTATCCCGCCACAACATCGGTCATACTGTCGGGTTGCAAGTAAACAGTTGCCTGTTGGTGCAAAATATCGGGAGTTATATCATGGATAATTTTCATGTAATGTGTCCAATAATCCTGTTCCAACTCATAATCGGACAGTAAAATAATTCGATCTGTCTGCGAGAAAATACCGTCGAAGGTACGCAGAAGATAACCCGACAGATAATTTTTTACCAAGTCTAATTCGCCTTGCGAGATGGGTTCTTTCAGCAATTTTTCTATTTCTTTCAAAATTTCTTCTTTGGCTTGTCGGATATTTTCTTTGTTTACGTCGGCACGAATCATAAACAGCCCCTCTTGCAGAAAAGAGAGCATGCGAGCATATATTCCGTAGGTAAGTCCTTTATCTTCACGTATGTTGCTCATCAGCCGAGAACCGAAATATCCGCCCAAAACCGTAGTGAGTACCGACATCGGAATCCAATCTTTGTGCGTATAATTAAACAGCCGTTTGCCGATACATATACTTGATTGAACGGCATTTTCTTTCTCTGCATATCGTTGTGTTTTCTCTGTCTTCACAGAAATTGCCTGTTGAACAGAAGGTTCTTTTCGCGGAATGTTTCCAATCGTGTTGTTTAGCAGCGATAATAAATCATCGTCCAGATTTCCGGCGATAAACAGTCGCATATTTCCACCATGAAAATATTGCTCATAAAAAGAAATGATGTCTTCTCGTTGCAAAGCAGCAATATCGTCCAACTGCAACGAAACTCCATACGGATGATGTTTCCCAAAAATCGAAGCGATAAAATGAGTATATGCCAAATACGATGTTTTTTCCAGATTGATAGACAGATCGCGGGTGAGACGGTTTTTGAAAACAGTTATTTTGTCTTGCGGAAAGGTAGCCTCCGTAAACAGTTTTTCGACAATCGGCAGAATGGTTTGAGCCGAGACTTTTGGGAAATGGATAGATAATGTTACAAAATCGCGTTCGGGAACAGCCTCTATATACGCCCCTGCATAATCGAATGTTTCGGCGATTTTTTCGCCCGACAAACTTTTTGTGCCTTCGGTCAGCAATTTGACGGCAGCCTGCGAAACCGCCTGTTTCTGTTGAAAATAACTCCCTGCTTTCAATCGTATATCCAAGCGTATCAATGCCATTTGCGAATCGTGCAAGCCGATAACAGGCGTTTGGTTTTTTAGCGTATGCACCGTTGTTTCTACCGGTTTAAATTCACTGATCGGAAAAGTCTGCGGTTGTTCGTTTCGATTTAGCATATCTGTTTTTCGTTTTTGTAAATTAATGTGCAAAGATAAATTAAATCTTCTTCCATGCGATTGCCGGCGAGCAAAGATTTTATTTTGTCCTCAAAAAAAACAACCTGTTTTTTGCCGGACAAGGAGAGAATTACATGCTTACAAACCAACACAAAAGTCGAAGCAGAATACGATATTTTCGACAAAACAAAAAACCGGAATCCGACTTTGACAAAGAACTCGAAAGATTTTCCTTTATATATCTGCATTCCTATTGCAATATTTCGTATCTTTGCAGGTTTATTGATACGGAAATATATACATATAAAAATGGCAAATTTTCTAAGAAAAATTTTTGGAACAAAATCAGACAGAGATTTAAAAGAATTAAATCCAATACTATATAAGGTACAGAACGCTTATCCGGCAGTCGAAACCCTGACCAATGACGAACTTCGAGGGAAAACACTCGAATTTAAAGCCAAAATACAGGAAGTTGTGGGCGAAGACGAGGCGCGTATCGCCGAGATAAAAGCCCGAATATCTGCCGAATACGATATGGATATTGCTGAAAAAGAGGCACTCTACAAAGAAATAGAAGAGTTGGAAGACGATATTTACGAAACGTCGGAAGATGTTTTGAACAACATTCTTCCCGAAGCTTTTTCGGTGATGAAAGAAACGGCTCGCCGCTTTAAAGAAAATGCAGAAGTAGAGGTTACCGCAACCGATTTTGATCGTGATCTGGCGGCTAAATACGACTGTATCAACATCAAAGGCGATAAAGCAGTTTATCAAAACACATGGACGGCGGGCGGAAGTATGATCACATGGGATATGTGTCATTACGATGTTCAGCTGATTGGCGGTACGGTTTTGCATCAGGGGAAAATTGCTGAAATGGCAACAGGAGAAGGAAAAACGCTGGTTGCCACCTTGCCGGTTTATCTCAACGCATTGACAGGCAAAGGCGTACACGTGGTTACGGTGAACGATTATTTGGCAAAACGCGATAGCGAATGGATGGGAATGTTGTATCAATTTCATAATTTGAGTGTGGATTGTATCGACAGGCATGAACCCAATTCGGAAGAACGCCGCCAAGCCTATTCTGCCGATATTACCTTTGGAACAAATAATGAATTTGGCTTTGATTATCTGCGTGATAATATGGCTCGCAACGAGTCGGAACTTGTTCAACGCAAACATAATTATGCTATTGTCGATGAGGTGGATTCGGTGTTGATTGACGATGCTCGTACACCGCTTATCATTTCGGGACCTACGCCCAAAGGCGATCAGCAAGAATTCGACAGGTATAAACCCATTGTTGATCGATTGTATAACGCTCAACGGAATTTGGTTACTGCCATTTTGTCGGAGGCAAGGGCGAAAATTGCCGAAGGAAATAGAGCCGAAGGCGGAAAATTGCTGCTTCAAGCTCACAGAGGCTTGCCAAAAAACAAGGCGTTGGTGAAATTTTTGAGCGAACAGGGCATGAAACAGTTGCTGCACGATACGGAAAGCGTTTATATCGCAGAGCAAAACAAGAGAATGCCCGAAGTGGATAACGATCTTACGCCCGAAATGATCAAAGAAAACGAGCGCATCGACAGAGAACGCAAACGCCTCAAAGATGAAATTAATGAAATCAATCGGAAAATTGAACAGTTTATACGAGAACAAAATGTTCAAAGTGAAGATATTGACAAGAAGATTGAACAAATTTTAGGTGGGCAAAATTCGGTGGAAAAAACTCATACAGAGACCGATATTGTTCATTCTTGCATACATTCCAATCCCGAAATTTTGAAATTGTACGAAAAACAAAAAGCCTTAACGCTGCAACGTAAAGAGTTGAAAGCCAAAGAAAAGAATTTCGGCAAGAACGGTTTGTTTTTTGTTATTGAAGAAAAACAAAATTCGGTAGACATAAAAGAACGCGGTATAGAGTTGGTTTCCAACAATGCAGAAGAAGCCCGAATGTATGTGATGCCCGATATTGGTGCAGAAATTGCCGAATTGGAAAAACAAAATCTGTCTGAAAAAACAAAGGCAGAAAAGAAAAACGAAATATATCGCAACTTTGCCATTGCCTCTGAACGTATTCATACGCTAAATCAATTGCTTAAAGCATATACCATGTTTGAAAAAGATGTAGAATATGTGGTGTTGGACAATAAAATCAAAATTGTTGACGAGCAAACAGGACGTATCATGGAGGGGCGTCGTTACAGCGACGGATTGCATCAGGCAATCGAAGCCAAAGAAAATGTAAAAGTGGAAGCGGCAACGCAAACATACGCCACCATCACGCTGCAAAATTATTTCCGTATGTACCGAAAATTGGCAGGAATGACAGGTACTGCCGAAACGGAAGCAGGCGAATTTTGGAATATCTATAAATTGGACGTGGTTACCATTCCGACCAACCGACCGGTTATCCGCGACGACAGAGAAGATTTGGTATACCGGACAAAACGAGAAAAATACGGTGCTATTGTTGATGAAATTTTGCATCTGCACGAGCTGGGACGCCCTGTTTTGGTGGGAACAACATCGGTAGAAACATCGGAATTGATCAGCAAAATTTTAACGGCACGAAGAATAAAACACAATGTGTTGAATGCCAAATTGCACAAAAAAGAAGCCGACATTGTCGCCGAAGCGGGACAGGCAGGCTCGGTAACCATTGCCACCAACATGGCGGGTCGTGGAACGGATATTAAATTGGGTGCGGGCGTGAAAGAAGCCGGCGGATTGGCAATTATCGGCACGGAACGTCATGATTCCCGTCGTGTTGACCGTCAGTTGCGGGGACGTGCCGGACGACAGGGCGACCCCGGCTCTTCGCAGTTTTTTGTTTCTTTGGAAGACGATCTGATGCGTTTGTTCGGCTCGGAACGTATTGCCAAAGTGATGGACAGGCTTGGTTTCCGGGAGGGAGAAGTGATTCAACACAGCATGATTTCCAATTCTATCGAGCGGGCGCAAAAGAAAGTGGAAGAAAACAACTTCGGCACACGTAAACGTCTGTTGGAATACGACGACGTGATGAACAAGCAACGCGAAAGCATTTACAGCAAACGCCGGAATGCGTTGTATGGCGATAAATTGGAGATAGATATTGCGGAAATGTTTGAAACTGTTTGTTACGATGTGGTTGAAACCAATCAGGCGGGGCGCAATTTCGACGGCTTTAAAACAGATGCCATCACCACACTCGCGTATGATCCTGCTATCGAAGAAAAAGATTTTTACACCGAAAAGTCCGACAAGATAGTCGATGAACTGTATGTAAACACTTTTTCAGGGTACAAACAGCGTATTTTGACAATGGCAGAAAAGGCAATGCCGATTGTTCAAGCCGTATACGAAAATGAGGGAAATCGTTACGAAAACATTGCCATTCCTATTACGGACGGAAAGAAAACGTTGCAAATTATTGCCAATCTGCGACGTTGCGTAGAAAATGGGGCAAGAGAAGTAGCTTTGACTGTCGAAAAAAATCTTACGCTTGCCGTCATCGATAATGCGTGGAAAGAACATCTGCGAGAAATGGACGATTTGAAACAGTCGGTGCAAAATGCTTCGTATGAACAGAAAGACCCGCTGTTGATTTATAAACTTGAATCTTTCGAGTTGTTTTCCAAGATGCTCAATGATATTTACAGAGAGATTGTTTCCTTTTTGAACAACGGACAAATTCCTATTCGCGAAGCAGGAAATGTAAGAGCCGCACACTTGCCGCAATCCGATTCGCGTAAGTTGAAGACAGGAAGAGAAGAAGTGGCTTCACAACGGACGTCTGCGCCACAAACCACACAGCCTATCAGAGTGGAAAAGAAAACAGGACGAAACGAACCCTGCCCTTGCGGAAGCGGCAAAAAGTACAAAAATTGCCACGGAAGAGGAATGTAATATTTTTCCTTGAAATCATCGTTACAGCAGATGACTGAACGGCGTTATCATCAAGGCTAAAATACGTTTAAACAGAGGTCTTGATTTCCAGATTTTCATATCAAAATCCAGCGACATATCTTCGGTGCGGGAGATATGTTCGTTTATCAACGTGCCGACAGCGGAGTCGTTGCCGATAAGAGCTATCTCGAACATGTATTTAAAACTGCGGTGATCCATATTGGCAGAGCCAACCGAAAACCACGTATGGTCTATCGTCAACAGTTTGGAGTGCAGATTGCCGTATTTGTAATACCTGATTGTTGCCCCTTTTTTGTACAATTTCCCAAGAATAGATTCGCGGATATAGTCTACAATTTTAACATCGGAGCTTTTGGGGACTAATATTTTCACCTCCACTCCTTTTTTGAGGGCGTGAATCAGTTCTTTATAAATACGGTAGCCGGGCAGAAAATAAGGCGTCTCGACCACAATGCTGTTTTTTGCCTGTTGTATCAAACGGATATAATTCTTTTTGATCCGCTGACTGAAAACAGAAGGCACTTCTCGGATAAAGAAGAAATCATTGTATCGTATTGTCCGCCGGAATGCCTTCCGAATGGAATAATGGGTTAAATCTTTATTGTAAATTTTGTAATTGTCCATAAAGATTTTCTTGAAGATAGTGGTTGTTTTTCCTTCTATTCTCAGGATAGATTCTCGCCAGCGGGTGCAATACGTGGTAAAATTGGCAGAGCCGATATACGCGATATGGTCGTCGATAGCAACGATTTTGCGGTGGTCGCGGCGGTGGTTGCTCGAAAAAAGAAAGATGCTGGGGATAAATTTTTTAAACAAACGGACTTCCACGCCTTCTTTTATCAATCGTTGAATGCAGGCATTGTTTGCACCTGTTCCCCACCAATCGGTAAGGACGCGGACTTTCACGCCTTTTTTATAACTGTTTATTAATGCTTTGCACAACTGTCGCCCCACCGAATCATCGTTGATGCGAAAGGTTTCCAAGTAGATATATTTTTCGGCATAGTAAATATCTCGCAATAAATCGTCATACCAAAGGGAAGAAAAACTATAAAATGTATACTCCGCATTATCATCGGTTGTTGTGATATTTTTGCGATTTTTATATTCCATAAAATATATATTTAAAATTCAAGTACATTTTCATTGTTCATTTACAGTTGATTTCATTGTTTTTCTTGTAGATAAATTGTTCCGACAAAGATAAACATTTTCTGTGTTTCATTCATTGAACAAATGTAAGACTGCATTGGTTCGGAAAAATTATGAGTTTGTTTGTCTGAACTGTGATTTATGGGCAGATTGTTAGGAGAAATAACGAAAGGAATTACGCACAACCAAACAAAATCGTCATTCGTAATTGAAACAATCCCAGTTCAGACAATTTAATCACAAGAACACACACAACAATTATTAACATTTCACAGTTATTAAATGACAAAGAAAAACAAATGGGAACACTTGTTTTTTTTGTACTTTTGTTTACGTAGTTAATGGATAAAAAAATAAGGAATAACACAATATGAGTGAATATACAGGCAAAAATATTGTAACATTAGATTGGAATGAACATATTCGTCAACGCCCCGGAATGTATATCGGAAAGTTGGGCGAGGGTTCTTCGCCGGACGACGGAATTTATATTTTGATAAAAGAAATCATAGACAATTCTATCGA
>JAIRTU010000180.1 GCA_031254735.1 Bacteroidales bacterium
TATAATAATATATAGTATGAAAAATTATTGTCCTTTTCTTTTTGTGTCGATTGTATTGACAGTGTTGTTGACTTCTTGCAGAGAAAAAGAAGTCCATTTCTTAACCCAAGCCGATTATCGGGCGAAAGTCCATGAGCAGTTTCTCAAACGTGAGGTAGAAGCCTTTCACCGCAAAGACGCTTTGTTTTCGGTGTTTGAAAACAAAGACTTGTCGTTGGAACAGCGGGAAGCCTTAGAGTTTTTGTTTGCCTATATGCCGTTAAGCGATTTGGCGGATTATACCGGCGATTTTTTCCTCAAACAGGTAGACGCGGCTTTTCGTGCAAGAGATTATTTCCCATGGGGAAAAAGCATACCCGAAGACGTCTTTCGGCATTTTGTGTTGGTGTATCGCGTGAATAATGAGTATTTGGATACGGCAAGGTTGGTCTTTTTTGAAGCATTGAAAGAGCGTGTGAAACACCTCTCGATGGAAGAGGCGGCTTTGGAAGTCAATCATTGGTGTCATGAAAAAGTTACGTATCGAGCTACCGACGGACGGACGTCGTCGCCGTTGGCATTGGTAAAAACTTCGTGGGGGCGTTGCGGGGAAGAATCTACCTTTACCGTAGCGGCAATGCGAGCCGTTGGAATTCCTGCTCGTCAGTGTTATACGCCGCGTTGGGTGCATACCAACAGCAATCACGCATGGGTGGAGGTTTGGATAGACGGCACGTGGCATTATCTGGGGGCTTGCGAGCCGGAAGCCGAGTTGGATATGGCATGGTTTACCGCCCCTGCAAAGCGTGCAATGATGATACATACCAATGTCTTCGGGCGTTACGAGGGGCAGGAAGAGAAAAACATGGAAACAGACCTGTACGCCAAGATCAATTTATTGGCAAATTATGCCCCCACTCGTCAGGCGAAAGTGAAGGTGGTCGATCAACAGAATAATCCTGTTGAGCATGCACGTGTTCAGTTTAAAGTATATAATTATTCCGAGTTTTACCCCATTGCCGAAGCCCTGACCGACCAATTCGGGGAGGCGTCCATTCTTACCGGCATGGGCGATTTGCTGATTTGGGCAGATAAAAACGGAGTGTACGGTTATGAAAAATCAACGAAAGAAGATAAGGAAATTACCCTTGTCTTAAAACATATTCAAGGCGAAGAGTATACAGAAGACCTTGAAATGAACCCTCCCGCCGAACAACCTGTTAAAGAAATCTCCGCCGGAAAGATAGCGGAAAATGCTGCTCGTTTGGCGTTTGAAGATTCTGTCCGAAATGCGTATATGCACACTTTTGCCACCGAACAAACCGCAACGCTGTTGGCAGAAGAAACAGGTTTGAATAAAGACGAGGTTTGGAAATACCTTTCGCTTTCGCAGGGGAATTGGGAAGAAATAACATCGTTTATCCGTTCTAATAAAGACAATCCGTATCTGTTTCCGTTTTTAGCCGCCTTGTTGGAGAAAGATTTGCGGGATACGCCTGCGGCATATCTTCAAGATCATTTAGAGAAAAAAGAAGACCTTGTTTTGCGGGAAACATTGCCCGACGAAATGATAGTTTCCAAGATTCTTTCGCCTCGCATTGCTTTGGAGTTGATAAAGCCGTGGCGGAGTTTCTTCCGGCAAAAAGAAGTGGCGGACAAAATTGCAGGGAAAGAGCATTCGGTGAATAATATTATTGATTATATCAAACAAAATATTAAGATTAAAGAAGAAGAAAATTATTACAACTGTTTGCTGACGCCACAGGGAGTGTACGAGTTGAAAATGGCAGACCGCCGTTCGGTAGATGTGTTTTTTGTGGCGGTGTGTCGAAGTCTCGGCATTGCGGCTCAAATAGAAGAGGCGACAGGAAAGCCGCAATATTATCAACAGGCACAATGGCACGACGCCGTTTGGGAAGAGCAAACCGAAGATAAGGCAAATCTTCCCAAAGGAAAACTGACGATTGTTAATGATAAATCGAACTTTATCTTGCCTGAATATACCACACATTATACGTTGGCATATTTCCGGGACGGAGATTTCAGCACCTTGAATTTCAGGAATAATCCCCTGTTGAAAAAATACCCCTGCAACTTGGAACTGTCGGAGGGATATTACCGTTTAACGCTTGGAAGTCGAGCCAACGATGGGTCGGTAACTGTGCGTACAACCTGTTTTTCCGTTCGGAAAGATATTCCCCAAACCCACACCCTGACATTGCCGAAGGTGGAAAATAAATTGGTTCTCAAAGGCAGCATAGACATGAACACCGTTGTTTTTTTGAATGACAACAGCAAACATGCACTCACCGAGCTGTCGAACAAAAAGGGTTTGATGTTGTGTTTTGCAGATGTCGGCAAAGAACCGTCCAAACATATTTTGCAAGACCTTCCCAAGCAACAGCAGGCGTTGGAAGCGTGGGGCGGAGGAATAGTGTTGCTCATTCCCGACGACAAACACAATCCCGATTTCGATGTTTCGGCTTTCCGCAACCTGCCCAAGCAGACCCTTTGGGCGATTGATCAGAACAGAACGATTTTGAAACTAATCACCGAGACGCTGCAAATAGATGTGGAAGACAATTTCCCGCTGACGGTGTACCTGTCTGTTCAGGGCGGCATTTTGTATTATTCGGCGGGTTACCGTATCGGCACGGGCGAAGATATTCTGAAAATTATACATCAGGAAAAAGAGAGTTTGCAACCACGCTAAACATGTTGGAATAACGAACGACGGTTGCGGTGCGAAGGGTTTTAGCTCTTGGTGTAACCGTGCGGCAAAATAGAACTTTTGGCTAAATAATCTTTGTCGTTGGCGTAGATAAACAGCAGCGTGCCGTTTTTGATGGTGTTGATAACAGGTTCGCACATCTCGCGAGGCAAAGCCGGACACCCCAGACTTCGCCCCAACCGTCCGGCGTGAGAAGCCAGCGTTGGGTTACAATAATCTGCACCATGAATAACAATTGCACGTTGTTTGGCTTTATCGTTGATACCTTCTTCCAAACCGTTCAAGATAAGCGAGTATCCGTTTTTCCCTTGATACGTGCCTTCGGTGAGGTAAAACCCCAACGAACTCATATACGAATTGTATTTATTGGAAAAGGTTGTGGCGTAATTGCCTCCGCTGTTTTTTCCGTGCGACACATGTGAGGAAAACAGTATTTCCTTTTCTTTTAAATCCA
>JAIRTU010000027.1 GCA_031254735.1 Bacteroidales bacterium
ACAATGTAGATACCAAAGAATTGGAACAAAACAACAGCGTTCTTCGCAACAGACTGCAAGCCGAACGCAACCCCGACGGAACGCATGTTCTCACTCCTGCCGTAGCCATCGCCCTGATGCTGTTTGTATTGATTTATTTCCCCTGTATTGCCAGCATTGCCACTATCAAAAACGAATCGGGATCGTGGAAATGGGCGGCATTTGTGATGTGTTACACCCTCACTTTGGCGTGGGTTATGGCTTTTGCGGCATATCATCTTTTCTCGTGGCTGCTGTGATGCAGAAAACAGATATTTATTCGTTTTAGATAAACAGTTATGCTTATTTCAAGATGAAAAACAATATTTTTTCTCAAAATGATATTATAAATTTCGCAGATGTGATTTTGTACATTTAATTTGTGTATTTTTGTACCGTTTAAATTTAGGATAAAGGAAATGAAAAAACAGAGACTTGTATTCCTGTTTCTTTTGCAGATATTGACTGTTGCCGCTTTTGGGCAACAGCGACTTATGTTTAGAGGGCAAGTGGTAGATTTTATCACTTATCAACCTTTATCAAATACGTGTATTCACAATCTTTCTTCGGGATTGATGACTTTTAGCGGTGCTTCCGGCAATTTTTCCATGCTGATGCGAAACACGGATACGCTTGCTATTTCTCGCGTAGGATACGATATGGAACTCTTCACCCTCAACGATTCTCTTTACGATACCGAACAGCGGATTACCTTTCGGTTGATTATGCGTTCGATTATGCTTCGCGAGGTGGTGCTTTATGCCCTGAAACCTTATCCGATGTTTATTCAAGATTTGGTGAAAGCCACTCCGCAAAAGAAAGTCGAGATTCCGGGAATAGAAATCAGTGCGGAAGAAAGAGCAAATTACGATGTAAATGCAGGGAATTTGTTGAGAGGAACGCCTTTGGCAAGCCCGATTAGCTTTCTTTACGACAAATTCAGCTATAAGGCAAAAATGAACAGAATGTACGCGGGTTTAATGGAGAATCAGGAAGAAGTAGTGCGATTGTCTCAAAAATACAATCCCGAAATTGTGCACCGTATCACGAAATTCGAGGGGGAACGTTTGGAAGACTTTATGTTGTATTGTTCGTTCACGTATTACACGCTGGTTACTTCTACCGATATGGAAATAGAAAAAATGATTACCGACAAATACGTGCAATATAAACGAGAAAACGGATTATGGTAGAAGAAATTCCTTTGTTGTGTGTTGTTGGTCCTACCGCAAGCGGAAAAACACATCTCGCCGTTCGATTGGCGAATATAGTAGACGGCGAAATTTTGAGTGCAGACTCTCGTCAGGTGTATAAATACATGGATATTGGCACAGGAAAAGACTTGGACGAATATCTTGTTGACGGAAAACAAATTCCTTATCATTTGATAGATATTGTCGATGCGGGCTATCAATACAGCGTATATGAATATCAGCGCGATTTCATGGCGGCGTATCAAGATGTGCTGAACAGAGAGAAAATACCGATTTTGTGCGGTGGAAGCGGAATGTATATTGATGCCGTTTTGGGGAATTACCGCTTGGAACACGTTCCGACAAACGAGCAATTCAGGAAAGACGCCGAAAATATGACGATGGAAGAGCTGAAAGAAATGCTTAAACAAAACTCCACTTTGCACAACACCACCGACACCACCCACAGAGACCGGCTACTCAAAGCCATAGAAATTGCTCTTTATTATGCAGAAAATCCACCCAAAGAAAAAGAACCCATTCCGCACAAACTGTTTTATATCGATTTTGACCGCCCTGTCTTGAAAGGGCGTATTGCCTTGCGTCTGCACCAACGGTTGAAAAACGGCTTGATAGAAGAGGTAGAATTTTTGATGCAGGAAGGAATTTCGGGTGAAGACCTTTCGTATTATGGCATGGAATATCGTTTTGCGGTGCAGTATCTCAATAAAGAAATAGATTTTAAGACGATGGAGATTAAACTGTTTCATGCTATCGGACGCTTTGCCAAACGCCAAAAAACATGGTTTAACCGCATGCGAAGCCAAGGTTACCAATTTATAGACATTGACGGAACACTCTCCGACGAACAAAAACTGAATCGTATCCTCTTAGCAATGAAACAACCTTGAAATAGTGGTTAATTGTTAATGGTCAATTGTTAATGACGTATGCACGATACAACAGAACATAATCCCATTAATCCCAGTTCAGACAGCGTAATTCGCAATCAACCTTTCAGCGTTAATCCCGATAAGTGTTTTCAGGTTCTTTTCACTTCTACTTCTTCGAAGCCTTCGATAATATCGCCTATTTTTATATCATTAAAGCTTTCGATATTCAAGCCGCATTCGTAGCCGGACGAAACTTCTCTCACGTCATCTTTGAAGCGTTTCAGCGAGCCTAATTTTCCGGTATAGATTACGATACCGTCACGAATTACGCGAATGCGTGTGTTCCGCTGCACTTTTCCGTCCAACACATAACAACCTGCAATAGTTCCCACTTTGGAAATACGAAAAGTCTCTCTCACTTCGATATTACAAACAATGCTTTCTTTGATTTCCGGTGCACGCATGCCCTCTATCGCATCTTTTATCTCGTTGATAGCGTCGTAGATAACAGAATAGGTACGAATATCTATCTGTTCCTGTTCGGCTAATTTTCTCGCACCGCCGGAAGGTCTCACCTGGAATGCAATAATAATGGCGTTAGACGCAGAAGCCAGCAACACGTCCGACTCCGTTACCTGTCCAACCGACTTATGAATAACTCTCACTTCCACACCTTCGGTGGTCAAACGCAACAACGAATCGGATAATGCTTCAATAGAGCCGTCCACATCTCCTTTAACAATGATATTCAGCTCTTTGAAATCACCCACAGCAATACGGCGACCAATTTCGGTCAACGTGATATGTTTTTGTGTCCGCAATCCCTGTTCGCGTATCAACTGCTGACGTTTGCTCACTATTGATTTTGCTTCCCGCTCTTCGGTGTACACTTTGAAAGTATCTCCCGCTTGCGGGGCGCTGTCCAAGCCCAACAACAAGACAGGCGAAGACGGTCCTGCCGATAGAATCAATTGATTTCGTTCGTTATACATTGCTTTTATCTTGCCGTAACTTGTTCCTGCAACAACGATATTGCCTTTGTGCAGAGTTCCGCTTTGAATTAAGAGTTTGGCAACATATCCTCTTCCTTTATCCAAAGAAGATTCGATAACTGTTCCTGTGGCGTGCAAGGTAGGATCGGCTTTCAATTCAAGCATTTCCGCTTCGATAAGTACTTTTTCCAACAGAATGTCGATATTGATACCCTTTTTCGCCGAAATATCTTGACTTTGCAGTTTCCCGCCCCA
>JAIRTU010000034.1 GCA_031254735.1 Bacteroidales bacterium
GAAAAGTTTCTTTGTCAACACCTTAATCGTCTGCGGATTTCTGTCATCCACATTAGCGGGAGTCAAAACAAAGGATAGAAGTTCTCCTTTGTCGTTGCATACTAAATGTAGTATAAAACCGTGAAACCAACCCATTGAGCTTTTTCCGGTTTCGGCAAAGCCGGCAAAAACTCGGTTGCGTCTGATGCGTTTGTTGTGGCAGACTGCAATTGTTGTACTGTCCACAAATGTTATGCCGGTGCATTTACCAAAACAAATCGTATTCAGAAAGAACATTATCGGAACAAATACACGATGCTCTATTTGAATAAGACGGCGGTATGACAATTGTTTTGGAAATTCTTTTCTCAGATTTACCTGTACGTAGGCGAGGTAAAAATGCTTAAAATTTTTGAAGTGTCCCATGTGAAAAAGCAGCAAAATTGTGATTATTTCACTATCAGACATCTCGCATGGGCGATTCCTGTGCTTTCTGTCGTGTTCGGGCAGTTTTTGGAGTTTTTTCATCTCCGATTGAAAATTCTTGCAGAAATCGTTGGCAATGCAGAAAATTTCGGTAATTTTGTCAATTGTAAGTACGCTCATATTTTTATATCTATTTATTTGATTTACAACTACAATGATACAAAAAATATGGCGTACTTGCAACTTTTTTTTTACTTTTTCTTATCCAAAACTGAGGTTATTAGAGAACCGCCGTGTACCGAACGGTACGCACGGTGGTGTGAGAGGTCGGAAAACGAAAGGTCTATACTTTCGTTTTCCTCCTACTCGATTGTTGTGCGATTTTAACTAATTGATTATAAGCAAATTACAAAATCAGCACAATAAAACCGCATGTTCATTCGTTTTACTTAGATCAGGGGTTCGGTTTTCTTTTCGTTGTAGAACACAAACTGCTCGTCTATCACATCTATTGTAACCGGAGCATCTTTTCGTACCGAATCGGAGAGGAGCATCTTGGAAAGATTGTTCAAAATGTGTTTCTGTACAACCCTCTTCAACGGACGCGCCCCGAACTGCGGATCGTAACCCATATCTGCCAACGCATCTAAGGCGTAATTGGTCAGTTTCACCTCCACTCCGTTTTTCGACAGTAATGCTCTCAAATGATTGATTTGCATCATGACAATCTCACGAATTTCTGCCTTAGACAATGGTTTGAACATCAAAATCTCGTCTATCCTGTTCAAGAACTCGGGACGAATACTTTTCCGCAAGAGCTGTATCACCTCTTCTTTGGTGCGTTCAAACAGTTCGTCATTGTCGATATTATTCACTTTCTCGTAGTTTTCCTGAATGATATGCGAACCCAAATTCGAGGTCATAATGATAATGGTATTCTTAAAATCGGCAACCCGCCCTTTGTTGTCCGTCAAACGACCGTCGTCCAACACCTGCAACAAAACATTGAACACATCGGGGTGTGCCTTCTCAATCTCATCGAAAAGCACAACAGAATACGGCTTGCGGCGGACTTTCTCGGTCAGCTGCCCGCCTTCGTCGTAGCCGACATAACCCGGAGGCGCACCCACCAAACGAGACACCGAATGCGACTTCTGAAACTCCGACATGTCTATCCGCACCATAGCCTCTTCGGTGTTGAAGAGATATTCTGCCAACGCTTTTGCCAACTCGGTCTTCCCTACGCCTGTTGTCCCCATAAAAATAAACGAACCGATAGGGCGTTTCTCGTCCTGCAAGCCCGCCCGACTGCGACGTATGGCATCGGCAATGGCTTCGATAGCTTCTTCCTGCCCCACAACACGCTTGTGCAGCTCATCTTCCAAAAGCAACAGCTTCTCGCGTTCGCTTTGCATCATCTTGCTCACCGGAATGCCTGTCCAACGAGCAACCACTTCGGCGATGTCTTCGGCGTCGACCACTTCGTTAATCATAGGATTGTCGCCTTGCAGTTCTCGCAAGCGTTGGGTGTCTTCTGTTATTGCCTGCTCTATCTCTTTCAGCCTGCCGTAACGCAATTCGGCTACCTTGCCGTAATCGCCGTTGCGTTCTGCCTGTTCAGCCTCAAACTTCACAGACTCTATCTCGTTCTTATTATTCTGGATTTTGTTCACCAAATCCCTTTCCTGCTGCCAACGAGCTTTCAACACGTCTCTGTTTTCGCTCAACTCCGCAATCTTGGCAGAGAGTTCGTCTACTTTGTCGGTATTGTTTTCTCTCTTGATAGCTTCCCTTTCAATCTCCAACTGACGAATTTTCCGCTCTACATCGTCCAAATCTTGCGGAACGGAATTTATTTCCATACGCAACTTTGCGGCGGCTTCATCAATAAGGTCAATTGCCTTGTCGGGAAGAAAACGCTCGGTGATATACCGTTTCGACAAAGTAACCGAAGCAATAATGGCTTCGTCCAAAATCTGTACATGATGATGATTCTCGTAACGCTCTTTCAATCCTCGCAAAATAGAGACCGAAGAATCCATGTCCGGCTCGTCCACCAACACCGATTGAAAACGGCGTTCCAACGCTTTGTCTTTTTCAAAATACTTCTGATACTCGTTGATGGTGGTAGCCCCAACAGCACGAAGTTCCCCGCGAGCCAACGCCGGTTTGAGGATATTGGCAGCGTCCATTGCCCCTTCACCGCCACCTGCACCTACAAGCGTATGTATTTCATCTATAAAAAGGATAACATTTCCGTCGCTCGCCACTACCTCTTTGATGACGCTTTTCAAACGTTCTTCAAATTCGCCCTTGTATTTTGCACCGGCAATCAACGCACCCATATCCAACGAGAATATTTGTTTGGACTTTAAATTATCAGGCACATCACCCGACACAATCCGGTGAGACAACCCTTCGGCGATAGCTGTTTTTCCCACCCCCGGCTCTCCGATTAAGATAGGGTTGTTTTTTGTTCTTCTCGACAATATCTGCAACACCCGCCTGATTTCTTCGTCCCGTCCGATAACAGGGTCTAATTTCCCCTTTTCGGCTAAGTCGTTTAGATTGCGGGCGTATTTATTCAACGCATTATAGGTTTCTTCCGCATGCGGAGAATGCACATGACTGCCCTTGCGAAGCTCTTCGATAGCCGCTTTCAGCTCTTTCTCGGTGAGTCCGCTGTCTTTTAATATCTTGGAACAAACATCATTTACCAACAACATCGATAACAACAGATGTTCCAACGCAACGTATTCATCGCCAAATTCAGATAAATA
>JAIRTU010000117.1 GCA_031254735.1 Bacteroidales bacterium
AAAAACTATTATAATTTCCATACCGACATTCAATTTGCGAACTTTCTCAATATCTCCATTCGGACATTATCCAAATGGAGAAAAGAAAATTATTTCGATTTGGAAGTGGTTTACAGCAAGATCAGAGGAATTAATCTTTATTGGTTAATCACAGGAAAAGGAGATATTGCCATCGACAAATCGCATGTTGAACTTATCAGGGCAAGAAATAACGATTCTTATGTTGAAAGCATCTCGAACCAACTCGTAAGAAAACAACATGAAATGGGAAAATATCACTTGGAAGAAATTATGGATTTAACCTGATTGATGAGAATAATTTTCATTTTGTTGATCGGACAATAAAAAATAATGTACCTTTGTAAAAATTGACAAACCGCTTTGCAAAAGGTCTGTCCTTTACTAAAAAAATAATTAGCAATGAGGAAACATTATATTTTTGTACTGTCTTTGTGTTTGTTAGGTTCTACTGTGGCATATTCGCAAATAGATCGTCCTAACCGTGTTGAAATTGGCATTATTGCCGGTCCTACTGTCGATTGGGCAGTTTCCAACGTAAAAAGTCATACTCCGAAAGGTGCTAAATTGGGTGGCGTCTACGGTCTGAATGTCGATCTGAACATCGTTCCGACCTATTCCAACTATTTTTTCTCTACCGGAATAAATGCCCGCCACATACATTTTGGTCTGGAATACAAAACCAATTACCTCTACGAGAATTTGGAGGCAGCGAAAATAGACACGTTCAACAATGCTACCGTAAAATCAACATTCAATACGGTTTACGTAAGCATTCCTACGGCTATTCGGTTGAAGACCAACTCTTTCAACAATTTTGTTTTTTGGGGACTTGTCGGATTGGATCATAGCATTGCCGTGTCTTCCAAATCGAACGATGAAATAACGTTAAGCGAAGGCGGCAAAAAAAAGCAAGATAAAGTAAATCAATACAAAAGTACTGCCATTTTCAAAGAATCGCTATACATCGTATTGGGTGCAGAATATTATATACAGGACAAAACAAAATTTTTGGTGGGATTGGGTTACGACTATGGGTTTAACAATATGTTCCGCAAGAAACATAAAAATGTTTTCGGTGAGACAATAAATGTGCATACTCATCGTATAGAGATACAGTTTGGAATTACTTTTTGAGAAATTCATAAACAAAAAGAAAAGAGGCCATGTAGTTCAGTTGAATAGAACGTCAGATTCCGGTTCTGAAAGTCGGGGGTTTGAGTCCCTCCATGGTCACAAAAAAACGGCGAGCTGTCGTTTGAACAATAACACTTTTACTTACAAATTACATGGAAAACGCCCCTTTCCCTGAGTGGGATTTTTCCTGCACTTCCGTTACATCACAGCATTATTTTCACTGTTTAATGCGTAATTGAAAAAGATAAGGAAACAAGTCTGTTGCAAATTGTAACCAACTGAAATTTGCACATTCGTTCGGAAAAGTGTATCTTTGCAGTGAAACTTCGTTCGGAAAAGTGTGTAATATATAAAAATAATCGTTCGGAAAAATGTACAGAAGTGCTATTAAGAATTTGATAAATTGGAAGTTAGATAAAGCCAGAAAACCACTTGTGTTTTTAGGAGCAAGACAGGTGGGAAAAACATATCTGCTTCAAGCGTTCGGCAAACAGGAATATTGCCAAACAGTGTATATCAATTTTGAACGTGTTGAAGAAATGCGAGCTGTTTTTCAGCACGACCTCGACCCAAAACGGTTGATTACCGAATTTGAACTCTATTCCGATCTGAAAATCACACCCGAAGATACGCTGATTGTACTTGACGAAATTCAGGCAGCGCCACGGGGAATTACTTCACTGAAATATTTTTGCGAAGAAACTCCTCAATATCAAATTATTGCAGCGGGTTCGTTGCTCGGTATAAATATTCACCCTAACGAGTCATTTCCTGTTGGAAAAGTTAATTTTCTGACACTTCACCCGATGTCATTCTACGAATTTTTACTTGCAATGGGCAAAACCGGCTTGGCTCGTATCCTCGATGAAAAAATTTGGACGGCATTACCTACGTTTGCCGAACAGATGAAAGAATATCTGAAATATTATTTTTATGTTGGCGGAATGCCCGAAGCCGTTGCCAACTTTGCAGAAGATAGAGATTGGAAAAAAGTTAGAGCCATTCACAACGAAATTCTAAATTCTTATCGCGATGATTTTTCAAAACATGCCCCCAAAGATATTTTGCCACGCATAAATATGGTATGGGATAGCATTCCGGCTCAACTTTCAAAGGAAAACAAAAAATTTATTTACGGTGCAATAAAAGCCGGTGCGCGGGCAAAAGATTTTGAAGCAGCCATACAGTGGCTTACCGACGCAGGACTTTTGCATAAAGTCTACAACCTGTCAAAACCCGGATTGCCACTCAACGCCTATCAGGTATTGTCGACGTTTAAGCTCTATCACAACGATTTAGGACTGCTTGGTGCTATGTCGAACCTCAAAGCAAGAACGCTTATCGACGGCAATATGCTTTTTACCGAACACAAAGGATCACTGACAGAACAGTTTGTTTTTCAACAGCTTCATTTAATTGAAGATTTACCACTTTATTATTTTTCGCCCGATTCGCATTTGGAGATTGATTTTGTAATCCAAAACGAAGATGACGAAATTATTCCAATCGAAGTAAAAGCCGAAGAAAATCTGAGAGCAAAGAGTTTGAAAACCTTTTGCGATAAGTACAAAAACGAAAAGGCAATCCGCACTTCGCTTTCCGATTACCGGCAGGAACATTGGATAACAAATGTGCCGTTGTATATCATTGGCGACTATTTTTGAAACCGTTTGCTATTCCAGCAATGCCCGCCTTGTCTGAATTGTGATTATGCACTTCCGTTTCATCACAGCATTATTTTCACTTATGACGTATCATTTTCCGGTCATAATCTCCAAAACCACCTTATCGGTTTGTTCCATTCCTTCGTTCCCGATAAGCGTCAGGTTGCGTATGCACTTATCTACATCTTCGTCTATAATTCCCTCGACAGAAGTAACATACTTCTCTTCCATAGCCAGCATCGCCGACAGGAAAGCGGTGGAAACGCCTGTTGCCAATTTCAACGAACAACTTGGTTTTGCACCGTCGCAAATCATGCCTGTGATGTTGGCAATCATATTCTTAACGGCATATTCTATCTGTTGATACCGTCCGCCCATTAAATAAGTGATCCCGCAGCTCGACCCTGTGGCAGCAACCACACACCCGCAAAGAGCAGATAATCGTCCCAGATATTGTTTGATATAAATCACCGTCAAATGGCTGAGTACCAAAGAACGTATCAGCTCTTCTTCGGTTTTGTGTTCCTGCTCGGCGTAGATAACCACCGGAAGTGTAGCCGCAATTCCCTGATTACCACTTCCCGAATTGGTCATCACCGCAATGTTGGCTCCCGCCATGCGAGCGTCGCAAGCCGCCGAAGTATAACAAAGCATGGAAGAATAAACGTTGTTTCCCATTATCGCTTCGTTTTTTTTCTGTGCGAGCAACCTCCCCAATTGATGTCCATACTGTTCACGCAAAGACTGCTTGGCTGCAGCCTTGTTCAACTCGGCAGTTTTGAGGATAAAACGTATCTCTTCCAACGGCGTTTCCATCGCAAAGGCATACACTTTGGCAAGGTTCAACTCAACATATTCCTGCTCTTTCTCCTGTGCGGAAGACGGCTTTTTGTTTACTATAAAAGTATTATTTTTTTTCACACAGGTAAATTCGGTATGATTGCCCGAAGTAACCACCGTAGCCGTTTCGTTGTTATATCTGACGTTAATTTCAATATACAGTTTCTCGGTGATGTTTTCTTTTAATCCTATCTTTATCTTCTTCTCTGCGATAAGCTGTTTGCCGTTTTCTACGTCTTGCGGAGTAATATCTTTCAGCACTTCAAGTTGATAATCGGCATTTCCCGCCAACACGCCCAAAGCCACGGCAATGGGCAAGCCTATCATTCCCGTGCCGGGAATACCCACGCCCATAGCGTTTTTCAAGACGTTGGCACTCAACAACACGTTTATCTCTTCGGGAATATGTTGCAACACTTCGCGGGCTTTGGCAGCGGCAAGCGCTACGGCTATCGGCTCGGTGCAACCGATAGCAGGAATAACTTCCCGGTTGATTAAATCTATAATTTGCTTTCTTTGTTGTGGCATCATTGTTTTGTGTTTGATTATTATTTATGAACGATTTTCTTGGAAATTATGTTCTCCGACAGAAATAAAACTATTTAAACGATCGAAAGTTGTTGACAGCGGTTTCTCGCCCTTCTTTTGTGCTGAAAATATCTACAATCACCGTTTGATTGGTCTGCAAGTCAATTTGAAACAGTTTGTCGTTGAGCAAACGTCCATATCCTGTTATCCACTTCAAGACTTCGTTCACCTGCAAACAGGCAATGATTCCGGGCAAAATCCCCAACACGCCTATGATCGGTTTTTGCGAAGCAATCACCTCTTTTTCGTCTGCATACAGACACCGATACGTTGATCCCTGCTTATAATTAAACACCGCCAACTGCCCGATAAAATCGGCAATCGCTCCGTAAACAAACGTCTTGTTCAAGCCCACACACACATCATTGATCAAATAACGTGTTTTGTAATTGTCGGTGGCATCTACCACAATATCCACATCTTTAACAATGGAGGCAGCGTTCTCCTCGTTGAAATATTGGTTGTAAGCAAGTATTTCCACTTCGGAATTGAGCTTTTGAAGAGTTTCTTTTGCTTCCAACGCTTTGGATTTTCCTGCTTGATGTTCGCGATAGAGTATTTGTCGCTGCAAATTATGAACAGCAACCGTGTCGGAATCTATCATCACAAGTTTCCCAATGCCGGCAGCTGTCAAATACGTACAGATTACATTTCCCAAACCGCCGACGCCTACCACCAACACCGAAGCAGCGCCGATTTTCTGCTGCCCTTTCTCTCCTATTTCGGATAATATCAATTGTCGTTTATACCTGTCCATATATTAATCAAAATCGTTCCAATCTTTCCAAACCACTTCGTATCCTTTTTCGGATATCATTTTCAACATTTCTTCGGGCGAGCGACTGTCGTTGACCGAAAATTGTTCCAATTCTTTTTTCGACGTATATCCCCCCGGTTCGGTTTTCGAGCCGGCACTCATCGAAGTTATTCCCAAAGAGACCATATTGTCTCGGAATGTTTTACTCTCTCGCGTGGTTAAAGACATTTCTATATCATTGTCAAAAATGCGAAAAGCCCAAATCATCTGAGCAAATTGTTTGTCGGTAACATCAAAGTCGGGTTGAAAACTGCCTTCGTGCGGACGCATGCGGGGAAAAGACAGAGAATATTTGTTTTTCCAATAATGTTTTTCCAGATAACGCAGATGATGTGCCAGATAAACGGCTTCTATTCGCCAATCTTCCAAGCCGAGCAAAGCCCCCAAACCGATTTTGTGTATGCCTGCCTGTCCGAGACGATCGGGCGTTTCTAACCGATAGCGATAATTTTTTTTCATTCCCGCAGGATGATACAGCGAATATCGTTCGCTGTGATAGGTCTCCTGGTAAACATACACTCCATACAGCCCCGATTGCTGCAAACGCCGATATTCTTCGGTTGACAGCGGCTGCACCTCCAAAGAAATCTGCTTGAAATAAGGTTTTACCAAACGTATTGCCTGTTCGATGTAATCTGTTCCCGCATGTTTTGGCGATTCTCCGGTGAGGAGTAAGATATGTTCAAAGCCCATGTTTTTTATCTCTCGAACTTCTTCCAGAATTTGTTCTTCCGTCAAAATAATACGATGAATATCATTATTATGGTTGAAACCGCAGTAAATGCAATGGTTGAGGCACTCGTTGGAGAGATACAGCGGAATATAAAACTGTATGGTTTTCCCGAACCGTTTTTGAGTGGCTTCGCGACTCATGCGAGCCATTGTTTCCAGATATTTCTCTGCCGAGGGCGAAACCAGCGCTTTCAAGTCTTCGACGTCG
>JAIRTU010000123.1 GCA_031254735.1 Bacteroidales bacterium
GATGATTTTTGGAATAACGTGTGGACAATGGCAATTACTCCCGTTGCCGCACCTTCGCTTGTAAACAAC
Source organism: Bacteroidales bacterium (assembly GCA_031254735.1). The sequence goes on from JAIRTU010000123.1 coordinate 70, forward strand.
ACCACCCTGTTGCAGCAGCCGGCAATTGAAACGTCTATTTATCCCAATCCGACCAACGATCATTTCAATCTGTCCATAAACGGAATAGAGGGCGTTGTTTCGATGAAAATAACAGATGTTGGCGGAAAGATTATTCAAACGGAACAATTTCATGTAAATGAAAATACCGTAAAACACATTGAGGTAAGTCATTTTGCAAAAGGAATTTATTTTATTCATCTGCAAAACAACAATGTTGTACAAACGCAAAAATTGACAGTATATTAACAGGTATAATCAAGAGATTGCTTCATTCGATCTGTTGTAAACCAAATGGGGCAATCTCTTTTAAAAAATAAAAATCTATTTAAAATGAAGAACATAAAAATTATCTTTTGGCTGATATTATCTTTTCCCGCCGCATTATTTGCTCAATTTGACGGCGTTGTTGGTTCGGAGGGCTGCAAAGCCATTTCTTGTGATGATGCTCGCATTATCGAATGGGCAATTTCCTGTGAAATAACGCGCGGCTATCAAGACGTCGGCAAGCCGCAAAACGGTTATGCGAGCTTTGGAATGGAAAGTGCTGCCGTTGGAAAGGCAGAAAGTGCCGATCCTACCCAAGCCGTAAGTCTGGGAGACAGCGGCGTTGCCGTTTTGGGCTTTCAAACGCCTGTTGCCAACGGAGAAGGATACGATTTTGCAGTATTTGAAAACTCTTTCAACGATCATTTTTTAGAGTTGGCGTTTGTGGAAGTGAGTTCCGACGGAATACATTATTTTCGTTTTCCTGCGGTTTCCAACATACCGACCGATGTACAGATTGGCGATTTGGGAGGAATGGATGCTGCTTTGCTCTACAATCTGGCAGGAAAATACCGCATCGGTTGGGGAACGCCATTCGATTTGGAAGAATTGGACGATGATGAAAATTTAGACAAAAACAATATTCGTTACATAAAAATCATTGACGTTATCGGGTGCGTAGAACCGCCGTATGCAAGTTACGACAAAAACGGAAACATCATCAACGACCCCTATCCCACCAATTACTCTTCGAGCGGGTTCGATTTGACGGGAGTGGGCGTGATACATAACCAAAACAATGTTGCGGTTTCCGAACACCAAGAATGGTTTGTTTCTGCTTATCCCAATCCCTGCCAAGATGTTATCCATATTCATGCAAACGGTTACAATATGTCGATATACAACGGTTTAGGGCAGAAATTGCAGCAACGGCAACTCAACGAAAATATTTCGCAAATCGATATGAGTAATTATCCTGCGGGAGTTTATGTTATTCATCTGCAAAATAATCAAACAAAAAAATGTATAAAAATCAGCAAACGGAAATAATGCGGCAAAAAAACAGTTACTTTTGTCGAATAACCTTTAACAGAAAAATTATGCAAACAAAAAAATATCAAATCGTATTCGCTTTTATAGCACTTGGCGTTACCCTTTTTTCTTGCCGAAAACCTGAACCCGACGCCCCCGAAGACGCCACATACAATGTTTGGGTGTTGAACGAAGGCATTTGGAACATGAACAATGCCGGCATAACCGCCTACAACACCTCTACACAGCAGCGGCTCGGCGATATATATCAACATGTAAACCGGCGCGGACTTGGCGACGTGGCAAACGATATTCTCGTTTACGGCTCGAAAGCATATATTGTGGTCAACAACTCGAACAGGATAGATGTTGTAGACAAAAACACAGGCGTTTCCATAAAACAGATCAGCGGATCGGCGTCTCAACCGCGTTGCCTTGCTGCCTGCAACGGAAAGATATATGCCTCGTATTACAGCGGCGTTGTGGCGAAAATAGATACGGCTCTTTTGCAGATAGAGGCAACCGTTTCTGTCGGCAGAAATCCCGACGGAATATGTGCGGCAAACAATAAATTATATGTATGCAATTCGGGCGGGTTAGACTTTCCCAATCGCGACAACACGGTATCGGTGATCGATTTGGATGCGTTTTCGGAGATAAAGAAAATCAGCGTTCGCATCAACCCGACATCGGCAAAAGCCAACCGAAACGAAGAGGTGTATGTGGTTTCCAATGGAAATTATGAAGATATTCCGCCCTGCCTGCAACGTATCAACGTCCACACCGACGAGGTGGAAAAGACGTTTGAGTTGGAAGTGGTGAATTTCGATATTTACAACAACGCCATGTATTTTTACACCTATAATTATTCCACCCAAAAATCGTCTTATCAAATCTTCGACCTGCAAAAAGAAAGCATTACCAACACGCAGTTTCTTTCGGGAACTCTTCCGAAAACGCCTTACGGAATATATATAAATCAGTCGAACGGAGAGATTTACATTACAGACGCTTTGGATTATTCCTCTACCGGAGATGTGTATTGTTTTCATGCCGACGGAACAAAAAAGTTCAGCTTTGAAGCCGGAAGATGTCCCAAAAAAGTGGTGATAAAATAAGGCGGGTTGGC
>JAIRTU010000139.1 GCA_031254735.1 Bacteroidales bacterium
TCCTTTCTTTGGTGCGATTTTTTATCCGGCGGGCGGTATATGTGAGGACTTTTATGTAACTTTGTAGTTTGGTGTAAAAAAACTTCGTATGGCAAAAGTAGCAATCAGAGTGAACTGTATTTTGAATTGGAGTAACGAATATGCACGGATGTTGGTCTTGCAAACGCTTGACAAGCAGACGTCTTTTCCTGTTATTATTGCGGGAAGCGAGGCGGTCAGCCTGCTGAAAGAGTTAGAAAAAGTAGCGGTAAAACGTCCTCAGACGCACGATTTGTTTTTTTCTGTTTTGCAGGCGTTCAACATAAAAATCAGAGAAATATATATCCATAAGTTGGTAGAGGGTATTTTTTATACCAAATTAATCTGCCGACAAGATGAACATATCATAGAATTGGACGCAAGACCTTCCGACGCTATTATTTTAGCGATAAAGGCAGGGGCTTCCATGTTTGTGGAAGATGATATCTTGGAAAAATTGGGCGTTGCCACTTCCGAAATGGAAAAGCAAATTGTATCTCCCCAAGAATATAATGAGCAGTTTGAAGAAAATACGGACGTAACATACGAAGAAATGTCGGACGACGAGTTGCAAACCATGCTCAATATGGCGGTTGAAGCAGAAGATTTTGAGACCGCTTCCCGAATAAGAGATATTCTCAAACAACGGAAAGATATGTAATACAGCATTTTGGAAAATTATAACTCATGACTCCCGGAAATATATATCCGCAAGATTTTCCGATTTATCCGACAAATAATACATTTGTTTGGGACAGTCTGCAACACCGGCAGAACTCTTTGTCGTATGAAGACAGTCTTTGGAATGTCTTACAGACGAGCCTTTATCTCAACCCGCCGACAACAAAACAGGAAGAGACGCATTTTCTCGTCCGACAAACGGCAAAGCCTTTTGAAGATTTGTCGTATCCGAGCAGCGGATTTGATTGGTTTTTTGTCATTTCGTTGATTTTTCTTTCTTTGCTGGTCATTATCCGATTGCGTTTGCCGAAGATATTTTCCACTTCGTACGATTCGCTCCAAAAAGGAAAATTGACGGATAGCAATTACGCCGGCAGGTCTTCCTCATCGAAACAATTGGCTTTTCTTTTGCCGCTCTGTTATTGGATTGGCATTTCATTGATTTTATATGTTTTTATGTGTTTTTGTGTTCAAAATAACTATTTAGACATATCGCAAACCGATGAAAACTTTATTTTAAAATTTTCATTTATCTTCATTGTCATTTATTTTGTCATGCGATTTGTACTTCACAAAGCAATGTCGATTTTATTCAACATAAAAAATACGGTGTCGGAGTATCAACACTTGCTTGGATATGTCGATTTTGTGCTGGTGATGTTATCTTTTCCTTTTGTTTTTGTCTATACATATTACGGCATGCCGTCTTCTTACGGCGAAGAATATCCTTTGTTGAAAAATATTTCTTTAATTCTTATTTTTTTGATTTTCATTGTGTTAAATACTTATAAAATGATAAAGGGTTGGGGTATTTTTCGGAGAAACTTCCGTTTGTATGAATATTTTTTATACCTTTGCACAATCGAAATTTTACCGCTGTTGATTTTTTTTAAATTTTCAACAGACAGATTATAAACAAGTTAAGTTGAAAGTGTGAGCATGAACAAAATAAAGAGCATATTATTTTCACAAAATCCGCCCACAGATTTTGACAAAACGCCCTACGCCGAACTTGCCAAAAAGTATAATCTCAAAATAGACTTTTATAAATTTTTCAAAATAGAAGGCATTCCATTTGCCGATTTTCGGCGAAGCAGAATATCCGTCTCCGATTATACTTCGATTATTTTTACCAGCAAAAATGCAATAGATCATTTCTTTCGTATTTTTAAAGAGCTGAAATTGAAGCGATTGGATATTGGGACAAAATATTTTTGTATCAACAACGCCACGGCTCATTATCTGCAAAAGTATGTTGTTTGTCGCAAACGCAAGGTTTTTTCTCCGGCGGACGGCAATCCTGAAAGGTTGGTACAAGAAATTATAAAATATCCTGCCGACAATTTTTTGTTTCCCTCGGCGATAGATTCTTCCAACAATCAATTGATAGGTCTTTTGAATGACGCAAAAATCAATTACACCAAAGCCGAAGTCTTTAAAATAAGTTTCACCGATGTAAGTCAGGCGATAAATCTCTCCGATTACGATATGGTTGTTTTTTTCAGCCCGTATGGAATAGCTGCATTTACAGACAGTTACCCCGATTTCGACGATGATCGTTTGGTCATAGCGGCTTTGGGTTCGCGGGTGGTTGCGGCGGCTCGGGAAGCAGGACTTGGTGTGCGGGTGGTTGCTCCCACCAAAGAACATCCTTCCATATTTTCGGCGATTGATGCTTATTTGCTGAAATCAAACGGTCGCAGACGATAAATTTATTGCTCATTATGAAACAATACGGCTTTTCAAAGCAAGAAAGACTCTGTAAGCGAGATGATTTTCAAACCGTATTAACAAAAGGAAAATCCGTTTATTCCTTTCCTTTTCGATGTGTTTACCTGTGGGAAGAATCGCCTGATTTTTCTGCACGAATAGCCATTTCGGTAAGCCGCAAACGATTTAAACATGCTGTTGACCGAAACAGAGTAAAACGCTTGGTACGAGAAAGTTATCGTTTGAACAAACACACGCTTTATCATCGTTTTGCCGGCGAACATAAAAAACTGAACATGCTTATTGTCTACACCGACACCGGGTTGTTTTCGTTTTCTTCCACGCAGAAAAAATTTGTCGCTCTGATAAAAAAACTCATGGAATCCGAAACGGAAATATAACAGTTTCAGTGTGTCAGCACAACAATCAATAGTAGACTATTTGTCGTGAATTGACTATTGTTCTGCCTGTTTCTGTATATGTTTCCACGCAATATATCCAATTGTTGTGATTGTCGTAGAAATATTGTCGCGTCAGGAAAGGTTTTTTTTCTTTCGGCACAAATTTTTCTTCCCATAGAAGCCGTTGTTGTTTGTCGTATTTGTAACGGCTGTTTACTCGGTGTATTTCGCCGTCTTTGTCGGCATACAGCACAAGCGATTTTCGGGTGTGATTTTTATTGTATGTCAAATCGGAACGATGTGTTGTTGTTCCGTTTTTATCTTTTACTTCTTCGTAAAAAAGACTGTCTTGAGAATTGTAATCGGCAAAATACTCCCATTCCAAAGAATCGTTCTCGTTGTATAACGATTTGTAAATCAAATTGTTTCGCTCGTCGAATTTTTGCACTTCCCGATACGGCGTGTTGCTGCGGGCAGAGGTTCTTATATTTCTTGTCGAAATGCAATTTCCACTCTCATCATATTGATAAACAAGCTCTTTTATTTTTACGGGAGTTACATTATAGGTGGTTTCTCTGACAAGCTTTCCCGAAGCATTGTAGGTGTAATAAATGGTATTTTGAAGCGAGTCTTGGTGATCGTATACCAATCCTTTTGTAACCTTTCCTTCTTTATCATATTGATAGAGAGCCATTCCTGCGAGATATGTTCCAAAAGTAGCCGAAGTTACATCTACAAGTCTGTTTTGTTCGTCGAAAGTATAAATAACACTCCATTCGATCAGGTCTTCGTCCACTTTGAAACGATTT
>JAIRTU010000247.1 GCA_031254735.1 Bacteroidales bacterium
CCTCATACTTTTACCATTGTATTTTTCATCATTGTGGCGGCGGCAGCGGCTACGTGGTTTGTGCCGTCGGGAGAATTTGTCCGAGAAACGGTGCAGGTGGGCGAATCGGCACGAGAGGTGGTTGTTCCGGGGTCTTATCATTCGGTGGAAAAATCGCCTCAGACGTGGGAGGTGTTTTCTGCTTTCTTCAACGGATTTGTAAAGACGGCTAATATTATTGTGTTCATTTTCATTGTCGGAGGGGCATTTTGGATTTTCAACGCGACAAAAGCCATAGACATGGGCGTGTCGGCATTTTTGAAGATTATGAACCGCATTCAACAAACAAAAGCATTTGCCAAAATCAATGTCAACGCATTGATTATTGCCTGTATCATGATTATGTTCAGCTTGTTTGGGGCGGTGTTTGGCATGAGCGAAGAGACCATTGCGTTTGTCATTATCTTCATTCCGTTGGCTGTCTCTATGGGATACGATTCCATTGTCGGAATGGCAATGTGTTATCTGGCGGCACATGTAGGCTTTGCGGGGGCGATGTTCAACCCTTTTACTATCGGTATCGCTCAGGGACTTGCCGATCTGCCTGCATTTTCGGGTTTGGAATACCGAGCCTGCTGTTGGGCGATCTTTACGGCAATCGGCATTTTGTTTGTTTTGTGGTATGCCGCAAAAGTGAAAAGAAATCCTGATCGTTCTCCCATGTATAAATTGGATAATTATTGGCGAGAACGCAGCAATATCGCAACGGTGGAAGAAAAAACGACAACAAAACGCAATCTTTCTTCATGGATAATATTCGGCTGTTTAACGGCATTGTTTGTTTTTCTGTCTTTTCGTCATACGTTTACCTCTATTCCATTGCTCAATTCCGTATACGACATTCCGATTATTCCAATCTACACAGGGCTGTTTATTGTCTTGGGACTGTTTACTTTGCGGAAAGGAGTAGAGTTTTTTATTTTAAATCTGCTCCTGTTTACAATTTTGTTTTTGATAGTCGGAGTGTTGGGTTATCATTGGTACGAAATGAAGATAGCCACGCTGTTTTTGGTAATGGGTATTTCGGCGGGAATAGCGTATGGGACAAAAATCGACACTGTCTTCAAACAGTTTTTGGAAGGCTGCAAAGATATTATGAGTGCGGCTTTGATAGTCGGATTGGCGGGCGGGATTATTATTGTTTTGCAAGACGGAAAAATTATCGACACCCTGTTGTATGCTATGGCAAATTCGATGGAAAATGCGGGTCGGACGGCTTCTTTGGGAATGATGTATCTGTTTCAAAACCTGCTGAACCTGATTATTCCCTCCGGTTCTGCCAAAGCTGCGTTGACCGTTCCCATCATGTCGCAGTTTGCCGATATGCTGGCAATTTCGCGACAGACGATGGTGTTGGCGTTTCAGTTTGGCGATGGAATTACCAACATGATCACGCCTGCTTCGGGCGTGTTGTTGGGCTGTTTGGGAGTGGCTAAAATTCCTTATTCGCTGTGGGCAAAATGGATACTTAAATTTGTGCTGCTTTTGTTTGCGATAGGATTTCTTTTGTTGTATGCAACGTTGATCTTCGATTTTAACGGCTTTTGATGCCTGTTGGTTTGGGTGTGCGTCTTCGCCACGTTGTTTGCCTCTTTTGTCTGAACGGTAATTTATGAGATTTAGAGGCAAAACACAAAAAAGACAGACCGCTCACAGCCTGCCTTTTTTTTTTGTTTTTTTTGTTTTATTTTATTCTGGATTTTGGAAGGAGAGGTGAATTACGGAACCAACACCAGGCGGAAACCAATGAGGTCGCTGCGAAAGTCGGAATCGTAGGTGGTAGCCCTATAGATAACCGTAGCCTCACTATCATAGTGCCACCAAGACCCGCCACGACACACATGGTAAGAGCCATAAGCAGTACTCGTCCATTCCGCTGCATTCCCACTCATATCGTAAAGTCCTAATTCGTTAGCGTCTCGGCTACCACCAACCATATACATGTTGTGTACTGAGGTGCAATTGTACACGTTCGCAACATCACATACAGTATTGCTACCGGAATACATGCAACCATTAGGGGGACAATTAGTCGGCTCATTTCCGCCTCTGGCGGCATATTCCCACTCCTCCTCAGTAGGTAAACGAAATGTCCTCCCTGTTATAGCATTCAAGCGAGGAATAAATATATTAACTATATCATTATAAGAAACTTTATACACTGCATAAGTACCCGTATTACCACCGTCAAAATTGTGATTGAAAGTAGGTATAGTGTAATCACTGGGAACCGCCGGCAACGGCACATTGCCTACCGTAGCCCCAGTATAATTTATTACATATCTCCAGAAATTTTGCGTAACCTCATATTTTCCTATATAAAAACTGCCTACAGGTATGTTGTTTCCCATATCCATATCTTTTGTTCCACCCCCCACAAATACCATATCATATTGAGAAGATGATACATCGGGAATGGGTTTAATTACTGTACCCGATGGTGGATCTGATGGTTTTGGAGATGTAGCGTAATCCACAAAAATAACACTGTCTATATTCGAGATAGCTTCCTTATAACTTACTATACCGCCGTTTTTGTACACTTCCATCATCTTAGTCGTACCTTGTGCCTCTACTTCCATACCTACTACAAACAGCAGCACCGCTGCAATAACTAACTTTTTCATCACTTTTACTTTTTAGTTTAATATTAATTTTATGTTTATTTAAATTTCCTAAGTTGAAAAGCGAGGGCTTTTATGTAGAGTTCAGGCAATAAAAATTACGTGGACTATACTTATCCAACATTGAGGTCTTCGACAACCCATGAGATACATAAGTAAGCCCACGCAAACCGTGAGCGCCGACTACTTATTCTTATCTCATTTGAAATGTCGAAGTTTCAATGTTAAGAACAAAGCGAACGCTTTTTTTTTTTAAAAATCACATGTAAAAGAACGTAATGGTCTCGTCATATTTACGACAATCGCGTGCAAAGGTAGCATTTTTTTTAATGCGATCGGCAAAAAAGGAAAAAATATTTTGAATTGTTAGTGATAAGTGGACGAGTGGTTAGTTCCGCACAAACATAACAGAAAAGCCTAATCCCAAAAATCTCATAAATCTCAAAGCTCACAGTTCAGACAACAGCGTACAAGTATTTTTTCTTTTGGTATGAAAATTGCATTTTCTCAACACCAATTATAAACATAAA
>JAIRTU010000275.1 GCA_031254735.1 Bacteroidales bacterium
ATACGTGCGAACACATGAGCCATCGGGGCGTTACCCGAGCACCGCGGGGCGTTACCCGAGCACCGCGGGGCGTTACCCGAAGACCGCGTGGAGCTACACGCGGTGCGTGCGGTATACCTCAAAATGTTTGTAATGGTCTATTAATCACTATCTACATCTCCCGCAGGGATAATAATAATTATTATTAATGACGGATTATGTTCTTTCGTGTCGGAAGTGCGTCATTAACCATTAACAATTGACAATTAACCACTACAAAAATCTCCCGAAGGGAAAATAATATAGTGATAAATGATTAGTGATTAGTTCAGCACTGCCGAAACGACAACGTATAAATCATCGTTCGAGTAGCATTTTCCCCCGAGAGACGTGAGCTGGTAAGGCTGTGCCTCACCTCACTCACAAGAAATACGTAGTAGAAATTATTTTGGTTATTTAGGCAAACAAAAAAATTATTTCCACAGCCGCAACAGTATTACTTCTGTCAGCAGGGCGGATAATGCAATCGCGATGAATAAATAATAAAGTTGCGTGCCGAGACTGTTGATTTGGCTTTGTATCACCGCAGACGATTTATGTTGAATGTCCATGAGCGAAAAACTGCTTATGTGGTGTGTGGCAATGTTTTCTTTCAGCTGTTCGAGAGAAAGAAATTGCATGTCGGATTCTTTGCGGCTGTGGTTGAACGAAAGTCCTGTTAAAGCAGAATCTTTATCGTAAAGCATGTAATTGCCTGCTTCTTTTATCCGGTTGTGTATATGAAGTTGCACTCCCATGATGTTGCGGGAAATTTCGGGAATAAAATCTCCGTATTTGCTTTTTATCTCCGGCACTTGTGTCGATGCAGGAATGGCATGCAAGGCAATACTGTTGTCTTTTCCGATGATGTGATAGAGTTTATGTTGCAGCGTTCCGCTTAGCGGCATGTTATATAAAGTCGGAACAAAAATGGCTTGTTTAGGAAAATCGCTGAATTTCTCGTCCAACCCGACAGCCAACAGGTATACGTTGCCTTTTTCTACTTTGTATGTTGAAAGAAAATCGTTTCCATTCTCCATGCCGATAAGCACTTCTTTGTGAGAAACAATATCTTTTGAAATTTCAAAATGCCGGGAAACAGCAGGAAGAGTAATGTTTTCGGGATATTTTTCAAAAACATTTTTATATAATATATGTTGAAGATTGAGTGTGGAAACCATTGTTTTTTCTGTGTCAAACTTTACAAAAGCAGAAATTCCCAATGCGTTGTTCAGTCCGTTGTGAGCCGATTCCGATTCTCCCGAAGGGATAATCAACATGCTGCCGCCCTGTTTTACGTATTGCACCAACTCCTGTATAAGTCCGCTTGAAAGCTCTTCCTGCGAGAGTTCAACAATTATCAAATCCTGTTCTTTCAGCGAGGCGTAATTGATGTTTTTTAATGAAGAATTTTGATACAATATGCTTGAATCCGGCTCGAAAAGTGCTTTTAAATATCGATTTTCTGCTTTGTCGTAAAGCGATAACACCCGACTTTGAGCTGTGGCAAACAGCGAGAAATACATTTTATCATCAAAAATAATCGGATTGTCCAAAATTTCCACATATCCGTTTTCTATGCTTTGGTGGTCGATATTAAAGTTGAGTTGCACTTCCGCATATCCGTTGGAGGCAACATCGGCAGACGCCAACGCCCTTTGCTGCTCGTTGATAAACAGTTTCACAGGCAATTTCTCAATATCATTTTCAGAGAGATTTCGTATAATGGCACGAATGCTTGCCTGCTGCCCGAATTTTGGGGCGGGAGAATCCAACCAAAGCGAATCAATATATATGTTGTGAACGGTATTTGCTTCCAGAGGGATCAAAAAAGCAGAGACAGACGTATCCTGTCGAATGGAAACAAAATCTGATGTGGAAGTTTGAAAATCAGAGATAAAATAAAAATATTTATTGTTGGCATTCTGTCGATTTATCATGCTGATTCCGTAGGCATAAACGGTATGTATGTTTTGCGAAGCCGATGATATTTCAAGCTGTTCAAGCATTTGTTTAAACTCGTCTCTGGTGAAAAATTGTTGATGTTTCGGGTCGAAATCGTTGGTGATGAGCATATATCGGTCGCTTTCCCGATAAGCGTCGGCAATGGCAGCCGCTTTTTCTTTGGCATTGTTGAGCAAATTGCCCGAAACCGAACTGTTTTCCATGGAAAAAGAATTATCCACATAAATAACCACATTCGCATTTCCTGTATGTGTTTGACTTTTATCCTTTTGAATATAAGGTCGGGCAAAAGCAATCACCAAAGCGGCAATGGCTGTCATTCGCAACGAAAGAATGATCAACTTACGAATTTGCGATTTTTTATTGGTTCTCTGTTGCAATTCCTGCAAAAAACGAGTGTTGGAAAAATAAAATACTTTGTACTTGCGAAAATTGAACAAATGTACAATAATCGGAATCGACAGGGCAAACAGACCAAACAGAAAATACGGATTGACAAATTGCATAGTTAGAATATTTATATAAAATATTATGAATGAATGGTTAATTTATGGAAAAGTTGTTCCATGGATAGGTTTCCGGCGGTTTTGAGCAAGTCTTGCAGCGAATTGTCGGCTTTGATAATTCCGCGATCGATAATAATTACACGGTCGCAAACAGCTTCTACTTCTTGCATGATGTGGGTTGAGAAAAGAACGGTTTTTGTTTTGCCGACAGATTTTATCAGATTGCGAATTTCGATCAATTGGTTGGGGTCTAAGCCGGAAGTAGGTTCGTCCAAAATAAGCACTTCGGGGTCGTGTATCAGGGCGTGAGCCAACCCGACACGTTGACGGTATCCGCGAGAAAGCGCCCCCAATTTCTTGGATTGTTCCCTTTGCAAACCTGTAATTTCTATCATTTCATCAATGCGTTTTTTCAAATTGGCAACCTTGTGAACGCCGCCTACAAATTCCAGACTTTCTTTTACATACATGTCTAAATATAAAGGATTGTTTTCGGGAAGATAACCTATCACCTTGCGTACGGCAATGGCATTTTCCAAAACATCATGATTGCACACCTTTACGCTGCCTTCGGAGGGATATTTGTAGCAGGTGATGATTTTCATAACAGTAGATTTTCCCGCACCATTGGGACCCAACAATCCTACAATTTCGCCTTTTTTTACGGAAAAAGAAACATTATCCAACGCTTTTTGCGTGCCGTATAACTTTGTAACGTTCTGTACTTCTATCGACATATCTTATGTATATTAATGCAATAACTGCAAAAATACTAAAAATTATCAGACAAAGGAACAAATGACAGAGCGTAAATAACCGGCAACAATTGTCCGGTATAACAAAAACTTGTGTAATTTTGCAGCCTTTACATACTATATACTGTTTAGCATTGATTACCGTAAACAATTTATCTATACATTTTACAGGAGTTGATTTATTTAATAAGGTCAATTTTGTAACAGCCGACAACGACAGAGTGGGTTTGGTCGG
>JAIRTU010000092.1 GCA_031254735.1 Bacteroidales bacterium
TGTTGGAGACAACGGTTACGGTAAAAGTGGAGATGCTGAATGTGGTTTTGATCGCAGGAAGTGTTGTCTGCAAAGGAAAAGAGGTAGCAAACGGCTCTATGAAAGTCTTCCTCACCGACACCGCCGTCTGAACGGTGATTAAATTGTCTGAACTGGGATTTGTGTGATTTATATGATTTATGGGATTGGAAAAAATTACGAATTACGAATTACGATTTTGTTTGCTTGTTTGTGCATAATTCCTTTCGTTATATCTTTCTTTATATTTAGGTTGCGAATTAAAAATTGTCGTTTCGGAATTGCACCGTAATTCGTAATTCGTAATTCGTAATTGAAACAATCACCGCTCAGACAATTGCACATTGCCCTGTTGGGTGGTATTATTTTCGCGGATTATACAACAAAAAGAATTTTATACTGTTAGTTTTTATGTTCTTCTCTCTGATTATTCGATAATATGGAACAGAATAATACATCGAAATATAAAACAGAATAATATAATGATACCGATTGCATGACAACAAAAGCATTTTACAATCAAACAGCCCAAGAGGTTGCACAACAGTTACACACAAACCTCACATACGGACTTTCGGCTGTTGAGGCGAAAAAAAGACTTGAACAGCACGGATACAACGAGTTTCAACGGAAAAAGCATCGCCCATTGTTCCTGAAATTTTTGGATCAGTTCAAAAGTTTTATGATACTTGTCTTGTTGGCAGCCGCAATCATTTCGGGAGTAACAGGCTATTTGGAGGGCGAGGGCTTTACCGATGCCGTTATTATTCTGATTATTGTTGTCTTGAATGCCATCATAGGGGTTGCGCAGGAGACGAAAGCCGAGAAGTCGCTGGACGCTTTGGAAAAGCTGTCAGCGCCTCACTGCAAGGTGTTGCGAGACGGTTATGTGTCGGTGATAGAAGCCCGCGAGCTGGTTTTGGGAGATGTTGTTGTGTTGGAAGTCGGCGATGCCGTGCCTGCGGACATGCGTTTGACGGAAGTCTTTACTTTCAAAGTGCAGGAAGCCGCTCTGACAGGAGAATCGGTGTCGGAAGAAAAAACAGCGGACGCCATTGCGGAAGAAGTCGCTTTGGGAAACAGGCACAACATGGCTTTCGCTACGTGCAATGTTACCTGCGGGAGAGCAAAAGGCGTTGTTGTCGCCGTCGGAATGCAATCGGAAGTCGGGAAGATAGCCTCGATGATACAAGCCGTCCCCGACACGAAAACACCGTTGCAACAACGTCTGGACACACTTGGAAAGACATTGGCGATTGCGGCATTGGCGATTTGCGGACTTATTTTTGTGGTGGGCATTTTGTACGGAAACAAAATCATGGCGATGTTTATGACTGCCGTAAGTCTGGCTGCCGCTGCCATTCCCGAAGGGTTGCCTGCCGTGTCTACGGTTGTGTTGGCGGTTGGGGTGCAGCGATTGGCAAAACGCAACGCCATTATCCGTAAACTTCCTTCGGTAGAAACTTTGGGCAGCACCAACGTGATTTGTTCCGACAAAACAGGGACGCTTACGCAAAACCGCATGAAAGTGGTTCATCTGTATTTCAACGGAAAAAATCATGATACGCTTTCTGTTTCGCCCGAAGAAGCAGACATGCGCAAAACCTTGACAGAGATTGCCGTACTTGCCAATGACGCTAAAATACATGACGAAGACGGAAAAACCGAGACCGTCGGCGACCCCACCGAAACGGCTTTGCTGGATTTGGGCTTGCAATATAATCTGTTGAAAGAAGAATTGGAAAAGAAGTTGCCGCGTATTGCCGAAATTCCGTTCGACTCTCAACGTAAACGTATGACTACCATTCATCAAGACGAGGATAAACTGTTGGTTGCCGTGAAAGGAGGCTTGGACGAGCTGCTATCTTGCTGCAACAGGATTTACGAAAACAATGTCGTTCGCGAAATTACGGAAGAAGATAAAGACACTATCGCCAAAGCAAACACTTCCATGGCGGAAAAGGCTTTGCGGGTGTTGGCTGTCGCAACAAAGAAAATATCTGCACTGCCCGGCGACGTTAATCCTCAAACGATAGAAAAAGAATTGATATTCATCGGGATGTCGGGCATGATAGACCCGCCGCGCGAAGAGGTGAAAGCGGCGGTGGAGAAATGCCGCATGGCGGGGATAAAACCGATTATGATAACGGGCGACCATAAGATCACGGCAATTGCCATAGCCGATTCGTTGGGGATCATGCAGGCAAACGATAAGGCGTTGACAGGATTGGAATTGGAGAACATGTCGGACGAACAGTTGAGTGATGAGATTGAACATATTTCGGTTTATGCTCGTGTTTCGCCCGAACACAAAGTGCGTATTGTAAATGCTTTTCAACGCAAAAACAACATCGTGGCGATGACCGGCGACGGCGTGAATGACGCCCCTGCGTTGAAATTGGCAGACATAGGCGTGGCGATGGGAATTACAGGAACTGATGTGTCGAAAGAAGCGGCTGACGTGGTGTTGGCTGACGATAATTTTTCAACGATAGTTTCGGCGGTGGAAGAGGGGCGAAGGATTTACGACAATATCCTCAAAGCCATACAGTTTCTGCTTTCGACCAATCTCGGCGAGGTGTTGGTGCTTTTTGTTGCTGTTTTGGCAAATTGGGATATTCCCTTGCTGCCCATTCATATTTTGTGGATCAATTTGGTTACCGACAGTTTGCCTGCTTTGGCGTTGAGTGTCGATCCGGCAGAAAAAGACATTATGCAGCGAAAACCTGTCAACGCCCGCAAAGGAATTATGACGAAGCCTTTTGCCGTGCGGATTTTTTTGCAGGGGATAATGGTTGCTTTTCTTTCGCTCACAGCGTATTGTATCGGGATAAAAACCGATTTGGACACGGCACAAACCATGACATTTGCTGTGTTGGCATTCACCCAGTTGACTTTGGTTTACAGCATTCGAGCGGGAAATCATACGGCATTCAAAGGAATGTTTAACAATAAATATTTAGCAGGCTC
>JAIRTU010000286.1 GCA_031254735.1 Bacteroidales bacterium
CGCCTCACTCATATGTCTGTTTTCAAAGGGTTGGGGAGAAAAAGGAAAAAAGGGTGGAAAAACGATCACAGGATGCATAAAATCAAAAGAATAAATACGAAAATGCCGATTGTTGATAACTTTTTTCAAAAACGGTAAAAATAGGAGTTTTTGAGGGTGAAAATGAGGCAAAACAACCAAAATTTAACTCAAAAGCGGGCAACAGACGGACGGCAAAACGCCAAAAATGGAAACAAAAACGGCGGGAAGTGCGCAGGCGGCTTGGCGCAAGTGGGGTGGAACTGCACCGCCCTTGACGTTACCACTTCGCCCCCCACCTGCGCCAAGCCGCTAACCGACCACAAGAAAAAGGAAGAAAAAACACTTTAACGAACAATACAACAATGAAAAATGCTTAATAAAAATTCTTTTTTTGGCGGCGAAGCCGCCAATCCCCCCCCTTTTTTTGCCGCCAAAGGCGGCAGTTTTTTGTGTTTCTGCTTTGCGTGTCAGTTGGCTGTTGCCGACAGAACAGGAACGACTGCCTAACCCCCCAAAAATGACTGCGCAGGAAAAAAAATTAACTGCGCAGGAAATTGTGAACGGCTGCGCAGAAAAAAAAATTGGCTGCGCAGGAAAATAAAACGAGTGGCTACTCATTTTTTGAGGGTAGCCACTCGTTGATTTTTCGCCTGTTTAACCTTTCGTAAATTTGGCGGTTTTCAGCATTGATTGTAATTTAGTCCCTGGCGTAAAAATTACGCCCGCTTTTTTTACTGCTGCTGCCGTTACTTCTTCGGGTGTGGCTTTGCCCTCGCTGCTCAACGTGATACGCAAACTTCCCAAATCGCCCAAACGGATTATTCTGCCGTCTTCCAAGCCGTTTACGGCTTCTTCGACCATTGCATAAAGCACCGCCCGAATGTCTGCGCCATTTACGGTACTTGTTTTTTCAATGGCTTTTGTCAAGCCGTCAAGCGTGATTTCCTTGCCGTGAACAGGGCTTGCATAATACTTTTTTACGCCACCGCCAGCAACCCCTGGCTGTCCGCGTTCTACTGATTTAATTTGTATTGACATAACTGTTTATGTTTAATGGATTAATGACTGCAAAGATAGAAAATTATTTTTAGTTAGAAATTTCTTAAAATTTCCTTTATTTAGAATACATTTTTTCAAAATCAAAATCTATTGGACTTCTGCGCAGTTTGAAAAAATCGTATTGAAGTTTATACGGAAAACTGTTTGACTCAAATTTAGTATTAAACAAACAATCGGTATCAACACTGCTAAACAATGGCTCTTTATTTTTTAAGTACAATTTTACCCACGCTCCGTCCAATACATTTTCAAAACATTGAATATCTTTATAAATTGAAGTATCAAAGTATTTATCTATACTTTCTTTACTCACAACAATATTTTTTGCTTCGACAGGGTTATAACTTATAGTTTTGTATGGCTTTACATAAAAACCATATAAATAGTCGCCTTTGTGATACCATATAAAATTAAAATTGTTAAACGCAACGGAATACAGATAAACGGTATCAGTTCTTTTTTGCGACTTCTTAATCAACTTGTCTGTTCTTTTTTGCAAGCATAATTGAGAACTGCAACTAAAACACAGCAAGGACACAAATATAGAAAGTATTATAGAAATTTTGTTTTTCATTTTATCTCCTGTTGATTACCCATTTTTATAAAATCAGTGTACTTTATGGTTTTCAAAGTACCTTTTTCATTAAAAAATGTAACTCGACCATTTTCAACGTCAATTAAAAATGTGTTTCCTGTGAAACCATTTGAACGCCAATTAGACATTCCTTTATAATCAGCATCAGAGGGCGTTGAACCATTCGGGTGAATATGCCAAATAAATTGAATAGAACTTGCGGGACCGCCAACTTGACCATTTTTGCCACCAATCCTAAATGGTGTTACAGACCACCTTTTTTCTATGCTGCCGTCTGACCTTGTTGTTGTTTGAACAGGAGTTCCTGCGTCCCAAATACGTGCATTTGCATCACCGTGTAGTGAATGTCCGCCATTTTCAACTCTTGTATCGGGCGAAGTGCCACTATTGATAGTAGCAGTAGCAGTTTGTTGTACGTCTTGTTGAATTTGTCCTGTCGGAACGTGCATAACATTTTTGTTTTCCGCCAAAGAACCTGTATAAAACTCGCCCGCTTTGGTTGCTGCCTTTACCTCTCTTGCAACAGAACCACGAACAAGATATGAATCTGTGCTTGTTTGCCCATCATCGCCAATAGTTCTTACTTTACCCCAAAAATTCTTTGCATAAATCGGGTCTTGTCCATCTGGGTCAATAAACATAATAGGGTTTTGAAAAGTATACACATAAGCCGAAACATTCGGATACTTCTCTCCCAGCGGATCGACTGATAACCACAGCGAAATACGTGGCTCATAATACCTCGCCCCATAATAATACAATCCTGTCTCTTCATCCAACTCCTTGGCATTAAAGAGATACGGCGTATTCCATGTGTTGTTCCTTTCCTCAATGAACACTTCGCCGAACGGCACATACTCGATATGCTGCACTATATCGCCGTCCAAGTTAGTAATTAATGACGAACT
>JAIRTU010000103.1 GCA_031254735.1 Bacteroidales bacterium
CTGTCCCATTTGTTGTTGTTGTTGGCGTCTTCAATTACGCGAATGCGGTATTTGCCCGGAGTTAAATAAGTATAGGTAAGCGTTTTGTCGGACGAAAGAGAGTCTTCCTGCACGATGACAGATTTATCGTCCAACAATTGAACAATATAATGGTTCTGTTCCGAAAATTGATAACTGACCTGCAAAGCACCGTATTCTCGTTGCGATTTGGTGGTAAAATCTATCTTCAAACTGTCGTTGCAGTAGCCCAAATAAGAGAAAAAAACAGAATCGGGAAAAAAAATCTCGTATTTTGTTTTCTCTTTAAAAGGATACGAAAAAGCAAGTTGCATTTTCAAACTGTCTGCAAAATAACATGTTACCAACGATGTGTCGCTTTTGTTTTTGAGGTGTTCCGCTATTCGACAGGCAGAAAAATCATATTTTTCCACAGGATATAAAAATTCTATGCAAACGTCTTTATGCAATTCGCCTTTGGTGAGTACATTGCAGGTGAGATACACTTTTGCGGTGTCGGCAGCTCTTGATCGACCGCCTCTTCTTCCGCCGCCGCTGCTTCCTTTTTGGGACGGATTGAAAGCAAGCGTATCCAACAATCGACCGTTGGCAAACAATTCAAACTCAATTTGATTGTTTGTCAGAGACGTTAAATAAACGCTGATCGTGTCTTTTGTTTTGTTGTATCGTGTCAGACAGGTAATGATTGTGTCTAAATGACTGATTTGATTTAGTCTAAAATCTTCCACCTCGCCTTTGAAGATAAAATCGTGTCGGTAATTCGATTTAAATTCTCTTCGCAAAAATCGCAAACTTGTATCCTGTTCTTCAAACATACGAAGCGTATATTTTTCGTAATCAATTTTAAAAATCGAACTGCTGTCCTGAACGGAAACCGTATCGGCAGGCGACAGCGTATCTTTTTCCGCAGGAACAGGAAAATATTCCGGTTCTATCCAATCGACAAAAAAAGCAACGGCTTCGTCGGACTGGTCAAAAATATAATTGCGGTTTTTGTCATTCAAGGCACACAAATGATATTTTCCTGCGGCAAGATTGGAAAAACGAAAACGTCCGTCTTTATCGGTTGCCGTATAATAATAAAACTGATCTTTCAACAGGGTGGAATCCTCGTTTTCTTTGAAAAGCAACACCGCCATTTTCTCGGTCGGCGACAAGGTAAACGCATCTTTCACGTTGCCCGCAAAGCTCAACGAATCGACATAATCGCCGGTAGAAAAAACAAAAGACGTCAACGGAAGCATATTGCCTTCGGTCAAATCTTTAATGCCCTCGTTGCAGGTGATGATATAGGTGGTGTTTTCCTGCAACGTATCTTTTATGTCAACGATCAATGCTTTTCCTTTCAGGCTGTATTCGGGAGGACGTTTCATGGGCGGAGATACTTGAAAGGTTTCCGAAGGATTGTTCAACTGTACAAATTCATCAAAATAGACCTCAATACGTTTCCCTTTGGCATCCACAGGATAGCGGGTGGAATAATTTTCGGGTTTTTGTTTGAGAATTGCCGGAGGCAAAATATCTTTCTCGCCCCCGACAAGTGCCGCCTGTTTCGCACAGGAAGAAAACAGACACAACAATACGGTCGCCCAAAGATAAAATCGTTTGTGTTTGATTGGTGCTTTCATTGTCTCTTTTTTCCTGTCTGAAATATTCCCCAAGGGGAAAGTGTATTACCTGTTATTTTTCTGTTTTACCTGCACGCTTGCGATCGGTTTCGTTCAATAGAATTTTCCGCAAACGAAGTGCTTTGGGTGTTATTTCCAAATATTCATCTTCTCCGATATATTCCAGATATTCTTCCAGCGAAAATTTCACGGCAGGCGTAATGGCGGTTTTGTCGTCTGCCCCCGAAGCCCGCATGTTGGTCAGTTTTTTCGATTTGGTTACATTCACCACCAAGTCGTCCTGACGGATATGTTGTCCTATCACCTGTCCGGCATAAACGGCTTCCATGGGTTCGATAAAGAAACTGCCTCTGTCTTGCAATTTATCTATCGCGTAAGCAAAAGCCGTTCCTGTTTCCATGGCAATCAACGACCCCGCATGACGAAACGATATATCGCCTTTCATCGGTTCATATCCCACAAAGCGTTGCGACATCACCGCTTCGCCTTCGGTGGAGGTAAGCATTTGATTTCTAAGACCGATAATGCCGCGAGCCGGTATGTTGAACCGCAAACAGATACGGTCTACTTTTGTTTCTATATTGATAATTTCGCCTCTGCGACGAGTAACAAGGTCGATCACTTTGCTTGAAAATTCTTCGGGAACTACCACCGTCAGTTCTTCTATCGGTTCGCATTTTTGTCCGTCTATTTCTTTGATAATCACTTTGGGCTGCCCCACTTGCAGTTCGTATCCTTCGCGGCGCATGGTTTCTATAAGAATGGATAAGTGCAAAATGCCGCGTCCGTGAATAATGTGCATGTCGGGCGAAGACGTTTCTTCGATACGCATTGCCAAATTTTTCTCCAATTCTCTATATAACCTGTCCCGCAAATGCCGCGATGTTACAAATTTTCCGTCCTGTCCAAAAAAAGGAGAATTGTTGATCGTAAAGAGCATGCTCATGGTCGGCTCGTCTATTTTGACAGGCACTAAGCCTTCGGGATTTTCAAAATCGGCAATGGTATCGCCAATGTCAAAATCGTCTATCCCAAACACCGCACATATTTCGCCGGGGTACACCGTATTTTTCATCTTTTCTTTTCCAAGACCTTCAAAGACATAAAGTTCTTTCACTTTCGATTTTACAATGCTTCCGTCTCTTTTCACCAGCGAAAGATTTTGTCCCCAATCCAAAGTGCCGCGAGTAAGTTTTCCCACCGCAATACGTCCTACGTAAGAAGAATAGTCCAAAGACGAAATCATCATTTGGGTACTTCCCTCTTCGTATTGCGGCTGAGGGATATGTTCAATGATTTTATCCAACAGATAGCTGACGTCTTCGGTGGGCGTTTTCCAGTCCGCACCCATCCAGCCGACTTTGGAAGAGCCGTAAACAGTTTGAAAATCAAGCTGCTCTTCGTTTGCTCCCAAACTAAACATCAAATCGAAAACATCTTCCTGCGCCTGTTCGGGATTGCAGTTCGGTTTATCCACTTTGTTGATAACAACTATCGGTTTCAGGTTCAGATCAATTGCTTTCTGCAACACAAAACGTGTTTGCGGCATAGGACCTTCAAAAGCGTCTACTATCAGCAAAACGCCGTCTGCCATGTTTAAAACACGTTCTACTTCTCCGCCGAAATCGCTGTGTCCCGGGGTGTCTATAATATTGATCTTAAAATTTTTGTATCGTATGGAAACATTTTTCGCCAATATGGTGATTCCGCGTTCGCGTTCCAAATCGTTATTGTCCAAAATAAGGTCTTGTACTTCCTGATTGTCTCTAAATAATTTTGCCTGATACAGCATTCTGTCGACCAAAGTGGTTTTTCCGTGGTCAACGTGTGCTATAATAGCTACATTTCTAATGTTTTGCATTCTTTCCTTTCCAAATTATCATCACGTGCAAAGGTAACATATTTTATCGAAATGGTAAAACGCTGTGAGAAAGCATGCTATACAATCAGCAACCGAAGACAGCGATTAATTGTTAAGGACGCAATGAGGCTTTTTTGCTTCGTCTGTGCGTAACTAATCACTTATCACTAACCACTGATCGCTATAATATTTTCCCTGCGGGGGATGCCGGACAAGTCTCTCAGCATGCCGGGACGCCAATCCGGCGTGCCGGAACACCAATCCGGCATGCCGGAAAGTAAATCCGGCGTGCCGGAAAACAAATTCTGTCGACAGGAAAGCATTATAGTGGTAAGTGATTAATTACGCATTGACAAAAACGACAATGTCCAATCACACAAATCACATTAATCATATAAATCTCATAAATCACGGTTGGACAAAAGAGATTGCTACGCGACAGGGAAAATCAATCATAAAACCGCCATGCTATTCCCAAAGCAAAACCTCTGTCTTTTGCGGGATAATGCGGAATCAGATAGTATACCTTGCCGAAAACTCCCGCCCAAAGGTGAGTCAGCTTGAATTGAAGTTGAAAACGACCTATTTTTGCCCGCAGATAAAAATCCAAATATCCATAATTGCCCGTCTCTTTGTGGTTTTGAAGATAAAATTGTTGCAAAACAGGATTATACGCATTGGCATAATACGCCGTATTGTACAAAAAATCAACGCCCAACTGCAAATACAGCGCTTTTTGAAACAGCGGAAATCCATAATAAACCGTCTGACGTGTTGCAAAAACAGGTATTCTGATCAAATCGTTGTCGGCATATTGCAGATACATATTCGCATTGAAACCAAATCCTTTGAAATGAAAAGGAATATATGCCGCCAATTGATAAACATTGACAAAGTTATTTATCTGTGCCGGTCGACCGTTTTCGTCCAACAAAGTATATTTATTTAAGGTATAATAATGTACGCCGACAGCATAATTTTGATGTTTCCACAAAACGCCCAACGTAATGGTTTGCTGTTTTTTCAGGTCGTTTGCCCATTGATAGTTGTTGGCAAACAGATGTGTAAAAAAATAATCGGGCGAATAATTGTAAAACCCCGCATCGACCGCAAGCTGATGTTTCGGTTTTTCTTTCGGCAAGAAATCCACTCCTGCCTGCCCTTTCACCGTAATATCGCCGGCATTGTAGCCGTTGAGTGTTATCAAGGCATTGGCTTGGATATGCAAACGGTTGAAAAGTTTCACATACAGCACTCCAACAGGCGTTAATTGATGATCGCGAAAGACGTTCATCGTGTCTTTAAATCGGTGAAAATCGTACATAATTCCCGCCGCAAAACGAATGAAATTCCGCTTGTCGGGCAGGGTGTCTTCCGGCATATAGGTCGACCAAAAAAGACTGTTGCGAATGGTGAAATATTTTGTTTGATCGTGTGTAACAGCAGAATCGAAGAAAAAAGCATTGAAATAATCGGGATTTGGATTGCGGGCAGAAAACAGATTTTTGGTTGAAGAAAATTCCAAATCATGCACCAAATAGCCCAACTTGTTTTCCACCACCCGAACGGTGCTGTCTTTGCTCTTTCCCGACAAAGAAAGATAATGACGAAGAAAAAACGTATGTTGAAACAGCTTGTTGCTCGCCTGCATTCCCGCAAAAGCAACATTGATCGCATTGGGAGGTTTGTTGTCTTTAAAATCGTCGTCGTTGACCAGCCCGCCATTTTCTTGCGGATTTATAAAATTGAGGTAATAACAGACATTGAAACCGTATCGGTTGGAAGGCATTTTGTATCGCAATATTCCTCCCAAATTCACATCTCGCATTTTTTGCATCACATACCGACCTTCGGCAATAAGCGATTCCAACGCCAACCCAAAATGCAAGTTGTCCGCAATCTGTTGAGCGTGTTCCACCGAAAAATGATGCTCTTTTCCGTTGGCAAAATTATATTGTAAATGCGTATAGACTTCTTCCAAATTGTAAAATCGCCAATTTTCAAGCGTTCGCAAATAGGTGTTGTACGGCAATGTTTTATAGGAGAATCCGTGCTTTCTCTCAAAAGAAAAGTTCATCGCAAAATTTGCCTGTCCAAAAATGCCGAGAGTGGCATATAAATTTTTGGAATACAAAGAAATATCTTCGTTATACGGATAAAAGACAGCCGTATCTGTCAGGGTTTGCACAATTGCAGCAGGAAAGAGAGAATGAATATAAAAATAATACGCAGGGGCATAATTTTTTCCGCCCTCCTCACTCATAACGTTTTGAGTGCTGTCGGGCGGCGTTATTCCCGACTCGATCTGTCCGTATGCGTTGCAGGCAAACAAACAGAGAAAAACAACCCACAAGCCTGTATATATATGTAAAATTCGTTGCGAAACCATATTGCAAAAGTATCATTTTTTTTGTTGTCAGAACTATGATTGTTTCGATTAATGTGATCTGTGTGATTAGTGTTGATAATGTTTTCGGGAGTTCCCGATTCACAATCCGGTACACCGGAAAGCAAATCCGGTACACCGGAAAACCAATCCGGTACACCGGAAAGCAAATCCGGTACACCGGAAAGTCAATCCGGTACACCGGGAGACCAATCCGGCATGCCAGAAAACAAATCCGGCATGCCGGAAAGTAAATCCTGTCGACAGGAAAGCAAATCCGGTCGACAGGAAAGTATTATAGTGGTAAGTGATTAATTACGCATTGACAAAAACGACAACGTCCAATCACACAAATCCCATTAATCCCATTAATCATATAAATTCCAAAAATCACAGTTCGGACAATTGCATCATAGTTCGTAATTAAAATAAATCATCGTTCGGACAGTTGAAGAAAGTCCATTTTGGTGCATTTAAAGGCAATTCCAAAGAAAA
>JAIRTU010000045.1 GCA_031254735.1 Bacteroidales bacterium
CATTGAAACAGCAAATTTTGCCTGTTCCCGACATTACCACCCAACGCTGCATCGCCGCCGTTCTCTCATCTCTTGATGCAAAAATCGCGCTCAACAATCGTATAAATGATAATTTACCGACACCTGCCCGTTCATCAAGAGAGGCAAAAGATAATCGCGGAGTTTTGATAATTGCTCGCTTTCCCTTTTGTTCTTTATAATCATTGAAAACAATGGTTTTATGGTTGTGTTGAAATTATGCAGAACTTCTTGTGGTGGAATAGCAATTTGCTGTGAATTTGCGAAATTTTCAAATAGAAAATTTTTTAGCCCGCTTGTTTTTCCTTCATAACCAAAAAACAAACCGCTGTCGTACCAATTTTGCCATTGGAAATAGAAATAATAAAACAAATTTTCATCTATCAATGAAATGGCTTTGCAGAAATTGGAACAAATGAGCAAATTTTCATAACTTGCAAGTAAATCATCTGTTATACAAACCATTCTGCCTGTTGATTGTGTTGGACTTCCACCTGAAATTTCAATGATAAAATCGCCATTTTGCAAAATTTTGTGGCTATTTTTATCTAAAATAAATCTTTCAGGTGCTTTATTTTCTGTGCCGAAAAGCATTGAGTTTATGTCAGTTCCACGAATACAAGTAACTTTTTTTGTATAATTTCCTTGTTCTGATTCTTTACCCCAATCGCCTGTTTTATTTTCAGCAATTATTTCTTGCAATTTTTTTTCTCTTAATTCATAATTCATAATTTTTAATTGCTCAAACACCGCCTTCGCCATCTGCTCTAAATTATCATTTATCCGATTATTGAGGGCAATTTTTGCATCAAGAGATGAGAGAAGGGCAGCGATACGGCGTTGAGTGGCAATGTCTGGAACAGGCAATATCTGCTGTTTCAATGTTTTATCATTCACTCTTTTACGCCCCGAAGTTCCTTCCATACAACTAATTGCACGTTCGCGAAAGGCTGGTGATTTTGCCAGATAATAAACAAACTCTTTGTCGGAAATATCCTGTTTTTCTCTCAAAACGATAAATTCCGACGAACCAAAAGCAACTTCATTGTCGTCGAGGACATCTACAAATGCAGTTTTCCCGTTTTCCAAACAGGGAGTAATTTTGGCAAGCAGCGTATCGCCATTTCTGAATTTTGGTCCGGAGGTATAAGCAGCAACCTCAAAACCATTTATTTTTCGGGCAAATGGCGAAAGTCGTTCCATTGAAATTTTCTTTGCTATATGTCCTTTTTTTATACTCTCAGTAGGATTGAAAAACATAAATTCCTCCATTGTGCTATTGTAAAAACCTTTCACATTCATAACTTTATCCTATAAATTTTCTGTGTGCAATCTTTACGTTGTTTTGATTAACCATTGCGTAGTGCATGGTGGTATCAATCTTGACGTGTCCAAGCAGCTTTTGTACCTGCTCAATAGGCATTCCCTTGTCAATAGCCATTGTTGCCAGCGTACGTCGGAACTTGTGCGGATGTACTTTGGTAATATTGGCGAGCCGTCCAAGTGTTCGCAGACGTACCTCCACACCGCCTATTGTAAGGCGGTTATGCGGATTTGAGAACGACACAAACAGTGCAGGGTTGTCGTCTTTACGCCCATCGAGGTAGCGGCGTAGATGGATTTTTGTTCGTGCATCGAAATACACTTCGCGCTCACTGCCGCCTTTGCCAAATACCACACACTCGCGCTCGTGAAAATCAATGTCCGCACGGTTGATTTTCACAAGTTCGCCCACGCGCATACCCGTCGAGGCAAGCAAATCGATCATCGCCAAGTCACGGATATACGGGCAGTTGTCGCGTAGTGCTTCCAAGTTTTCGTCTGTCAGCGTTTCCTTCACAATTTTTCCTGTCTTTACCTTGTGAATCCGCCGTACAGGGCTTTTCACAATGTAATCTTCGTCTTCGAGCCACGAAAAGAAACTCGAAAAAATGCGGCGGATGTTGTCAATCGTAACTTTGCATGACTTGTTTTTATCCTGATAATTGGCCAGATAAAACCGCAAATCATTCGTTGTAATCTCTGCAATCCCTTTGCCGACGATGCAAAGCATGCAGTCTATCGTCGCTGAATAGTATTTGAGCGTCTTTTCGGAACAGCCCTCCACACGTTTCGACGAAATGAACAGCGCCAGCAAACGTGCGTTGTCGCTGTCGTGATGAGTCTTTTCCGATTTCGTGTCGGAAATCTCAATGCCGTTAAGATATTTCAAAAGCGTTTTATCCAAAATTTCCATCTGCATTTCGCTGATAATGCCGCCCATAGCGTTCTTAATCTCTTGAATCAATTTATTTTTCATTTTTTTATCTTTTACCGTTAAACTTATTGACTATGAAAAACAAACTCCACTGCGGGCGTGTAAAGATACAGAATTCTATTGGATAAATGATAATTTAGAGCAGATGGCGAAGGCGGTGTTTGAGCAATTAAAAATTATGAATTATGAATTAAGAGAAAAAGGCAAATTATCTGACATTGCTAATATCACTATGGGACAATCGCCTGATGGTAAATCATATAACGAAAATAAAGAAGGGATTATTTTCTATCAAGGTTGCACGGATTTTGGCGATAGGTTTCCAAAGGAACGACTATGCACAACAGCACCAACACGATTTGCAGAAATTGGTGATGTCTTGTTGAGTGTGAGAGCACCTGTCGGAACAATGAATATTGCAAATACAAAATGCTGTATTGGACGAGGTTTGGCTGCATTGAACAGCAAAGAAAATTATAATTGCTTTTTATATTTTGTTGTGAAAGATTTAATGCCTTATTTCAATCGCATTAACAACAGCGGAACTACTTTTGGTGCGATTACAAAAGACGATTTGTTTTCACTTGCAGTAGAAATACCGCCAAAGGAATCTATAATGAGATTTGAGAAAATTGCTAAACCTATGTTTGATAAGCAATTCCTTATAGCAAAGCAAAACGAAAATCTTACCACCCTCCGCGACTACCTTTTGCCTCTCTTGATGAACGGGCAGGTGTCGGTAAATTATCATTTATCCGATTATTGAGGACAATTTTTTCGTCGAGGCAGGAAAGAACGGCGGCAATGCGGTGCTGGGTGGCGAGGTCGGGGATTTCCAATTCCAATTTTTCCAAATCGCCCGGATTAATTGAGGGATAAGCGGAAACATTGTTTGCTGCTACCGTGTGCAAATAATCGGTGTATTTGTCTTGTGTCAAACAATAATACAGATAAGCAGGATTGATATTTTTTTTGGCATCGACAGTTGCAAAACCCGTTGAAACAACCGTATTTTCTTTCGGATTTTTTAAAATTCCAAAATGTTGTAGATTAGGGCGAACGGTAGAATACACGATTGTATTGTTTTTTACCGCTCGTTTTGCTCTGCTTGGAATCACATCATTTTTCGACAATTTGATATAATCGCCAAAAACGCCTTTCGTTACCGAACTTGTATCAAAGTACAGTATTTCGTCGAAATCACTTGTCCGAAACGTATTGCAATTTACATCTGCAACATCAGCCAATTTCACTTTTTGTATGTTATTTTTCATCATCGTTATCACTGATTATTGGCAAGCAACCAATCTGCTACATTGATTTTACGAATACCGTTATAAACAGGATTGAAATCTATGTCTGTGGTTAGCAGATATTTAGGATTTGAATCCTTGATGGCGTTCAGCGAAGAGAGTTCATGTTCGAGCGTTTCGGGCTGCTGTGTAGTCCAAGCCACCTGATAATATGAGGTATAGCCATCGTGGTCTGTGGCAACAAAATCGACTTCTTTACCATTGATTTGTCCAACAAAAACATCTTTATGCCTGTGTATCAGTTCAAAATAAACGATATTTTCCAACCAGTGCGAAATATCTTTTTGCATATCGCGTTTGAGCCGTACTTTTCGGAACGCGGGGTCAACCAAATAATATTTGTTAAGCGTCTGCAATAGCCCTTTCCCTTTGATTTCGTATCGGGGGGCTTTATATAGCAAATACGCCTCACACATAGCGTCCAAATATCTCGCAACTGCTTCTTTATCTACGACTGTACCCTGTGTACGCAACGTATCCGAAATGGAACGAGGCGAGACAAATGAGCCAACAGAATCAAATACAAAATCAATAATTTTGTTGAAGTTGTGTTTATCTTTTATGGTCAATCGTTGATATATGTCTTTCTCTATTATAGCATTCAGTACACTTTTTACAAAATCGTCTGCCTGTTTTTGCTTGATACTCTTTTGATTATAATATTCCGGAATACCGCCTTCAAGTGTATAAACCGCCAAACTTTCTAATTTTGATATGTTTGGCGGTTTTGAAATTATATCATTTTGAAATTCAATGAATTGTAATGGTAAAATATTGGTTTCGATATACCTTCCTGTAAGCAGCGTAGCCAACTCGCCGGACAGCAAATAAGCATTTGAACCTGTGATATATACATCGCAGTTGGGCTTGATATAGAGGCTATCTACAAGTCGCTGAAAATCGGCAAGGTTTTGAACTTCATCAAGGAAAATGTAGTTCATCTTGTCGGCGATAAGTTTGTTTTTGATATGCGTATGCACCTGAAAAATATCGCCGAGCGCGAGCGTATCCAAATCCTCAAAGTTGTAAAACTGTATCTGTGCGGGCGCAATGCCTTGTTGCAGCAATTCATCGGCAAACATCTGCAAGAGCGTGGACTTACCGCACCGGCGCACACCTGTAATAACCTTGATGATATTTTGGTCTTTCAGGTCGCGCAAGACTTGCATATACTGCTTTCGTTCAATCAGTTTCCGTTCATTCATATCGTAAGTCCTCCAACTGTTTCATTATTTCTTTTTCCAACTCGGCACTTTCGGCAAAGAGATTTTTAAGGTTTTCTTTGTAGCCCTGCATTTTTGCCTCAAACTCGTCGGGAGTCAGGGCGACATACTCTATTTTTATGTCGAAATACTGCCCCGCCGAGAAAGAATAATTCTTCTGTTTGATTTGTGCTGTGTCTTTTATAACGGAGAAGTTCTCAATTTCTTCATTATTATAAAATACATTGATAATTTTATCCCAATCTTCCGGGTGCATAACAGTAACTTTCTTCTTTTTTGAGCCATTTTTAATTGACATTTCTTCGCCCAATTTTGACGCATCAACCAAAATGGGATTACCTTTAAATGCTTTATCTATAAATAAAACCGAAACATTAGTTCCTGTTGTGGCAAAGATGTTTGACGGCATACTTACACAACCTTTCAGCCAATTATTATCAATGATTTTTTTTCTGATATTGTAATCAATTCCACCTTTACCAAGTTTTCCTGACTTACTAATTTTGGGAACTCCTCCTGTTATAAAGCCTGTTGGAACAACAACTGCCGCTCTGCCAGTATCGTTTAGAGAATATAAGATATGTTGCAAGAAAAGCAGATATATTTCCATTCTATCTTTATCTGTGGCTGTAATGTTTGGCACACCGGCAAAAAATCTTTCGGTATAGTTAGGCAGTGTTTCCACACTGTTACGCCATTCGCTGAAATCAAGTTTGAATGGTGGATTTGACACAATAAAATCCATTTTTTGATTATGCTTGCTGCTCAAAATTGTATTTCCCTGCACAATATTATCTATGGAATGTGAGAGGTTATTCAAAATCAGATTCAAACGCAAAAGAGTAACAGATTTTTGGGTAATATCTTGCGAGTAGATAGAGCAGCGGTCAGTACCGATTTTTGAGGCGATGTTCATCAACAAAGTTCCCGAACCAGCCGAAGGGTCGTAAACTTTTTGTGATGTCAGGTCGCTATCGCTGCCGATAAGTATTTCCGCCATAATTTTTGCTACGCTGTGAGGTGTATAATATTCGGCATATTTCCCGCCACCGTCTTTGTTGTAATCCTTAATCATATATTCAAACAAGGTACTGAAAAAGTCAAATCCTGCGCTGAAAATCTCGTCGAAGTCAAATTTCGAGTTTGCCAATTTGTTGATAATCCCTTTGGCAAAAGTATTGCGCCTTGATTGGTCAGTGATGCTGCTTTGTATCAGTGTTTCGTCGAATAGGCGAATATCAGCGTTGCCTTCGGTATGTACCGAAAAAATATCGTTATTGAGTATGGCAATATCGTTGAGCGTATCGTCGAATGTTTTAGCAAAATCCGGCGTATCCTGCTGCGAAAAGAGGTATTCGAGCAGGTGTTGCGGCTTCATTTGTGCGGCGTTGTAGTCGATTTCAAGCAGCAACATTTTGTATTCGGCATCAGAAAGAGCGGCAAGGCTTTTGTAGCCTTTCAGGTCGGGACGTTTTTGTTTGACAGCATATAAAAATTTGTCATTTAAGAACTTGTACAAAAACATCTGTGTAACGATTTTGTACTCGTTTGCGTCGCCTCCAAGTCCTGCACTGAAACAATTTGCTTTGAGTTCATCTACTAACAGCCTAACGGCTTGACTGTAATCTATTATCATATTATTATCTTTTTTTCTAAATTATCTATGCTGCTACCCTATATTCTTCAAAATACTCGTCGCTGACGTATTTAATCAGTCGTTCAATAATTTCGGAGTTGAGTTTTTGGCAAAATTCGGGTTTTCTCCATATTTCTGTAATTTTTTGTCCTACCAATCGTTCAAAATAGGGCTTTTTTGAGAGCATATTCTCGTTTTGCATAACCACTTGGTCTATACATTCTTTTATTTTTTCCAAAAGTGTAAGCAATGGATTATTGGCGCTTGGCAAACCGCTTGGCTCAATATTTTTATAGATTCGGGCAAACTTGCGGTCGCCTCCGAATTTTGCTTTCAAATTTTGGTTGCGACGATTTAATTCCTTGATTTTTCTGTAAATTTCTGATAATTCCTGACTTTCAAATTTGATATTTTCGAGATTGGTTTCGTCGATTTTATGCTTTTCGAGCAGTTGGCGGAACTCATCGTAAAGCGAAATCCATTCGGGGTCGCGCTGATGGAAATTGTTTTGCAGTTCCTGACGTGTGCAGCTCGCCGTTTCAATCAACTCGTTGGCAAACATATCGAGTTGTTCTTCGCCGATTTTTGTAAATTGGAAAATCACGTCCTCGATTGCTTCGTTGAGCAGTTCGCGACTGTTTACGTCGCTGATTGCCTCTTTCAAGTTTAACAGTTGCAGACGGTTGGAAACTTCGGTAAGCAGTTTTGAAAGATGCTTAATATCAAGTATTTCAGTCAATTCAGTATAGCCCACCAAACGGGCTATATTGTAAATGTCGCGAGCATCCTGCAAGGCATTTTTGAGTTCGATAAGTTTTGGGCGGTTGTTGATTTCCTGAATTTGCTGCGAAAACAGTTCTTTGTTGTCGCCTGTTTCTGCAACATAGTCGCTTAAAACAGTGTGTATTTGCTCAACTTTTTCATCTATTTCCTCTTTGCTCATAAACAGCGAGCCGAACACATCGCTTTCGTTTTCGCCTGTAGTTGTGGTATCGTACTCGCGGTTAAGTTCCTCGAAATAAGCGCGATTGGTAATGTCAAATTCCTTTGAAATATCGGCAAAATCAACCACATAGCCCATTCGAAAATCTTTGTAGGGGCGATTGACGCGGGTAAGCGTCTGCAAAAGATTATGTGCCTTTATTTTACGTCCAAGATACATTTTTTTTAGTCGCGGCGCATCGAAACCGGTAAGAAGCATCGAATACACAAACAGAAAATCAATTTTTCCGTCTTTGAAATCCTCTATTTCGGCGGCGCGGCTCAATTTATCGCCTTCGTTGTGAAGGATAAGGGCGGCGGAAAAATTATTTTTTATGCCATAAGGCACAATTCCATCGGCTGCCATATCGTATTGCGGTAGCAAATCGGATTGTGAAAGTTGTGGAAAGAACTCTTTTTGAATAAAAATCTCATAAAATTTCCGCGCCTGTTCGCTGCTGTCGCACACTACCATTGCGCCGATTGATTTGTTGCCGAAACGGACTCGCGATTTTCGAAAATCGTCTAAAATATAATCCAGCATCGGTTCGCAAAACTTCTCGTGAGCGTAAAGGCCTCGTTTCGGCAAAGTGCCGCGCTCAACCGGTTCATCTAACTTTTTCTTGATTTGACGCAACTTTTCCTTATACGAGGTTTCTATTTCTTCACGCAATAGTTTGAGCGTGTAACCATCTCTGATAGAGTTGTTATAGTAGTATTTGTGAATATAGTTGCCAAAGATATTGCGAGTAATATTCAGGTCGTTTTTATCTGTGAGAGTGAGTTCGCCTTCAGCGTCTTTGCTTATATTCTTGTAAGAAATCAAGGGCGTACCTGTGAGCGCAATTTTGATGGATTTTTTGTCGGAATTATAGAGATTCGGCAAAAACGAGCCGGACAGGTTGTAACTGCGGTGCGCTTCGTCGATAAAGAAAATACGTTGAACATTGAGGTCGTAGCCGCTGTCGTTCAAAACGGTTGTATCTTCGTTGAATTTCTGAATATTTATAACGGTAATTCCCTGATTGGTAGTGTTTTTCTTGAAATCGTCCTGCAATTCTTTCTTGTTGTTAACGGTCGAAACTTCCAATCCGCGCTTTGTAAACTCTTTGGTTGCCTGTTTGAGTAAATCCAATCTATCAACAATAAAATAGAACTTCGGTACTACGCCTTTTTTGCTGAAATAATCGGTTAGATAACGCACCGAATAATAAGCCAAAGCCGTTTTTCCGCTACCCTGCGTGTGCCAGATTACGCCTTTCGTTTCGCCGTTTTCTAACGTTTTGCAAATAGCTTTTGCCGCGAAAAACTGCGGGTAACGCATAATATGTTTTTGCAAACCTTCGGTTTCGTCCACATACACAATGCCGTACAGCAACAGCATTTTCAGGCGTTCTTTGGTAAAAAGCGACGTTAAAATGCGGTTTGTGGGCGTACCCTCGTTTTTGTTGGTAATAAATTCCTGTGAATGTTTGAGTGTCGGATAGTTGGTATCTCGCAGAATATCGTTTTCTGTCTTGTCGTCAACAGGTTTGATGCCGTCGATAAGTTCCGATTTCAGTTCCTCGCGGAAGTTGTTGAATTTCACTTTTGATTTTTTGGCTGTCGTAGCATAAAATGCGCCCTGCAACTGCTCAATGCTTGCATCGTCGTATTCCATATTGTTGGAAAAGACGAGCAACTGTGCAACATTCACAAACTTACGAAATTTGTCATTGCGGAATCTGTCGTTTATTCTGTCGCGTTCCGCCTTGATGCCCTGCGGATTGTTCGGCTTTTTCACTTCGATAAACGCCAACGGCAAACCATTGACGAACACCGTAATATCGGGGCGAAACTCGTCCTCGCCGTTACGGTAAGTCAGTTCGGTGCAGCAATGAAACGTGTTGTTACGGAAATTTTTCCAGTCAATCAGTTTGTAAGGCGAATTGCCTTTGCCGATGAGCCGATTGTAGAACTGCCTGCCCAAATCGTCCTGCCCAAGTTCGAGCGATATATTTTGAAATTCGCGCTCAAAATCAGGTATTTCACTTTCATTCAACGCCCGATTAAAGCGCATAAACTGCTCGCGGAAAACATTCTTAATGATGTTTGTGTCGCCGTCGAACTCATAATTGGCGGTATCTTTCAGAGAAAAATACTTGTAACCCAGCCTTGTCAAATGTACCAAAGCGGGCAGTTTCACACGGGTATTTTCTGAAAATAAGTTGCTCATCGGTGTTGAATTTATGTATTATTAAAACGGTAAGTCATCGTCATTCGTGTTATTTTCCCAATGCGGTTTTTACTACTTGATAATCATACTCATAACTCCAAGTTGCGAGGTTTAGCCCTTTCATCTTTTCATGCGTACCACGATATTTTTTTCCAATAGGTTGCCGAATCAATATCCAACGCTGCCGCTAATTTTCTCAATGACAGTTGCCGTTCTTCCCTTAATTCCTTTATTCGTTCTATAAACATATTGCTTATTATATTGTAGTCCTGACAGTTTTCGGCAAAGATACGAAATAAAATTCAAAAAATCACAATCGGCAAAAAACTACTACTTTCTCAAACGACGTTTTAATTTCAGCCCGAATGTTCATCAGGCGTTTGCTCTTGGTTTCAGGCAATGCAGCCCATTCCTCCGGACTTAATTCCTTGCCTGTGTTATAATAGCGCCTGTTTTTTTAGCCCCTCTATATTTAACTAAATCCTTCTTTCTCAAAATTCTAATATAACGTTCAACTGTTGCTATACTTTTTTCTACACGATTTACCAATTCCGTTACGTTTAGTCCGGAAACGTTTTGCAATATGGTAAATACTTCGTTTAATCCCTCACTTACTCCCTCATCGTTCAAGAAAATGGAATGAATCGGCAGCCGGGTAATATTTTATTGCTGCCTTTTGTTGCGTTTTTCCATCAGATATGGAGTTATTAATATATTTGTTTGTCGGTTTTTTGTATGTAAACCTTTTAATGATGTATGCTTCGTATCTTTTTTTTCCAAATATATTAATGGCATTGATATGGAATATTCTTTTATTTGTTTTATCGGTAGTTTTTATTGTCATTTTTCCATCAATAGTATCAATCATATTATTTATCGTTCTACTTGTGTTATTA
>JAIRTU010000112.1 GCA_031254735.1 Bacteroidales bacterium
AGCCCCACGCCCATAATGGGTCCCATCAATGGAGAAATCAACATCGCACCGATAATTACAGCCGTAGAATTTACATTCAAACCCACCGAGGCAACAATAATGGCAAAAACCAATATCCAGACATTTGCACCTTTAAATTCTATGCCTTCTTCTATCCGTTTTATGGTGGCTTCTTCGTCATTATCGGGGTTCAGATTGATAAACCTCTTGATTAATACGATAATATAACGAATAACATTCGATCGGCTTTTCTTGCCGGTTGCATTTGGCTCTTGTTGATTATCATTTTCTTCCATAAAATAAAATATCGTTTAAACGGTTTAGCAAATTTATGTAACAGATATATTTTCCTTTTCATTATTCAACAAAAATAAGTACCTTTGTCGATTAATTATCATTTTCTAAATATAAAACAAAACAAGATGAAAAATGTTCTTTTTTTATTGATATTTACGGCAATAAATCTGTTGCACGGACAAACACGTATCGATTCTATCCACGTAGCCAATTACGATATTCACCTTTCGATTGTCGATTTCACCAACAAATCGATCGACGGCTACACCCGCTTGAATGTGGTTGCAAAAGAAAATATATCTTCTTTTCAACTGAATTTCATTTCATCGTTTGAGATAGATTCCATTCTTCTCAACAGGCAGTTACACACCAACTATTCTTCCGAAAACGATTTGCTCACTATTCGTCTGAACAGCGTTGCAACCGTCAACGACACGCTGGAACTGCTTATTTACTATCGAGGCGTTCCTTTTGGCAACAGCTGGGGCGGATTTGCATTTAGCGGAGAATATGCCTACAACTTGGGCGCTGCGATCAACGATATTCCGCACAGCTACGGACGAGTGTGGTTTCCCTGTGTGGACGATTTTAGAGATAAATCGTTTTTTTCGTTTAATATCCGTACAAAATCAAACAAAATGGCGGTTTGCAACGGACTGTTGAAAGACAGTACGCTTCTGCCGGACAGCACCATTGTGTGGAAATGGAAATTGCAAGACCCCATTCCCTGCTATCTGGCTTCTGTTGCCGTGGGAGAATACGAACTGTACAAAGACACGTTTCACAGCATTACATCTTCTGTTATACCGATAGAAATATATGTACCGCCGGCATACATACAAAACGTTGCCGCTTCGTTTGTTCATTTAAAAACCGTATTGCGGAATTTTGAAACACGATTTGCCCCTTATCCGCGAGAACGGATAGGATATGTCGGAGTTAATTTCTACGGTGGGGCAATGGAACACAGCACCAATATTGCGTATCCTTATTATGCAATAGACAGCACAACAGAACATCAAAACCTGTGTTTCCACGAATTGGCTCATGAATGGTTTGGAAACCTGATCACTTGCGAAAAAGAAGAAGAAATGTGGATCAACGAAGGATTGGCAACCTATTGCGAATTGATAACACACGAATTTTTGTATCCCGAATCTTCTCCGAACGGATATAAAAATGCGGTTCGCGATTTGCATTACAAGGTTTTGACCACAGCACACCAAACCGACGGCGATTATTATGCGTTGAATAACGTTCCGCAAACGGTAACGTACGGCGCTACCTCTTACGAAAAAGGGGCTTTGATTATGCACGTATTACGCAACTATCTGGGCGACTCTTTGTTCTTTAAAGGAATGCAATCCATTCTTTCCCATTATGCTTTTAAAAATATTGGTTCGGAAGATTTTTTTGCTCACCTCTCGGCGGTGGTGCATACCGATATGTCCGGTTTTTACGAAGCATATATCAACCAACCCGGATTTTTGCATTTCTCGATAGACTCCATCACCGAAGCAAATGTTGCTCATCAATATCATATTCATATCCGTCAGCGGCTGCACCATGCCCATACTTTTGCTCTCAACAATCGGCTCGATTTGAGTTTTTTTGCCTCAAACGGCGATATTTATACGGAAAAAAATGTGGTCTTTTCGGGCGAAACCCAAACAATAACACTCAACATTCCTTTCAAACCGATATTCGGAGTGATTGATTACAACGAGAAATTGGCAGACGCCGTAATGGAAGAAAACAGGTGGCTCAAGAAAGTCGGAGAAACAACCTGCCCAAACGCAGCAAGCATTATAAATGTACTCTCGATACAGGATTCTGTGTTTGTCCGCGTGGAACATAATTACATCCAGCCTGACGGTCTTAAAACGCCCAATTCCAATATCTACCGCATTTCCGACAATCATTATTGGCGGGTGGAATACAGCAATCTTTCGGCAATAGACGCCGAACTGAGATTTCAATATGTATCACGAAGAATAAACGGTATCGACTACGAGCTGTTGCAGGGCTATTCCGTTGACGATCTGATACTGTTGTACCGCAGATATTCGGGTGATGACTGGGTGATTGTTCCAACGACAAGAACAGGAAATTCTTCTATCGGTTATTTGAAAACCACACACAAACAGGCGGGAGAGTATGCTTTGGCAATTGGAGACCAGACCGTATCCCTGACCGCACACAAACATCAAAACCTGACAGCCTATCCCAACCCAACCCGCGACATGGTGTATCTGCAAATAAATGAAGAAAAATACACGCATTACTCATTAAACGATCTGAACGGAAAAAGACTGTTTACCAACAATATAAATTCTTCTTTCGTCTCTATCAATCTGGCAGATTATCCCTCCGGCAAATATATTCTTCAACTCTACAATAAGAAGAAAAAAGCGGATACCGTAAAACTGATTAAACAATAAAGAGAGAAATTGTCCGGGCAGGGATTTTGTCCGGAAGACAATATTTTCATAACCGCAGGTCAGGACAAAAAATAGTGATTAGTTATGCGTTGTCATTTCGTGCGTGCGTCATTGACCGGTAACATGAAAAGACTTTCGTAAATTCACTTATTGTTTTTCGGCAGGCATAAAATCAATCGTAAAGCAAGAGTGAGCCAAATCGGGTAAAAGGCAGTGTTGAACAGTTGCGGCAGCAACCAAAACCCCGCTAATAACACCGCCAAACACGCCAACAACACATAAAGGACTATTGGGTTGGTCTTTCGCAGACGTATCAACACCCAAAAGAATAGCGGATTTGCCCATAACAAATTCAAATTGTCTTTTGTGGCATTGTGATCGGAAAGAATCGCCAAATAAAACACCAACAGCGAAAGAATTGCCGCCGCCGCGAACAACAGTATATCGAACGCTTTGGCGTAAAACTTCTTTTTCCGTTCCAAAAAACTCAACAGGACAGTCAAGGCAAACAATAGCCAAAACAGCATATTGGGAGAGAAAACGGTGGGCTGACTGTGCGGATACATTTCTTCCAATATGGTTTGCTTCGACAGCGTCAGCACGTTGGAATCGTTTACCAAGACGCAGGTATCAAATTGGTTCATCAGGTCGTTTGGCAGATACATATAGTCAAACGTGGATACTT
Source organism: Bacteroidales bacterium (assembly GCA_031254735.1). The sequence goes on from JAIRTU010000112.1 coordinate 3,424, forward strand.
TCCTGTCAGACCGCATGCCCAAAGCAATATCAATTCCAAATCTCCACCATAAAAAATGCTGCGTATACGGATAAAACAACTGCCGAAAGGTTTGGCTGTTCTCCGAAAAGCCGGCGGTTTGGTAATG
>JAIRTU010000115.1 GCA_031254735.1 Bacteroidales bacterium
CGAGACCGCATTCACTTCCACACCGCCAATTTGTTGCCCTGTGATACGGTGCAAAACATATACATTTCTTTCATCTTGGGCAATCTTCCGCTGTATAAACGTAAAATCGGTAACGATAAAATTGCCCGATGCCTGTTGCTCTGCTTCTTTGTTTCCTTTTTCCTCAATGGTAAACTCGTAAATACCATACGTTCCTGTGGTGATTTTCCATTCAATTTCTGTCGAATAAAAGGTTTCGTCTACCGGCACTTCCAACTCTTCGGTTTTGACCAATGTACGCTTGGGATACGCCCTCCATTTATATTCGTTGTGTTTAAACAAATCGTATTCTTCTGCCGTTGCGTCCACGCGATATATTTTCATCTCTAAACGAGAAATATTTGCAACGCTACCCAAAAAGACCAATTCACTCGCAGGACTTGCCACCTCGCTTGTCATTACCCGAAGTGATTTTTGTTCCAATGTCAACAAAATATTTTGCAATAAATAACCGGAAGGCGACTTCGGAAAGCGTTTTATCCCGCTTTGGGCAATATCGTAAGCTTTTTTTCGGAGGGTGTCCCCTCTTTCCGACTGCGTATAGTAATAACCTGCCATTTCTGCCAAAACAGGCACTGCCTCCGCCCTGTCGCCGTATGTTTCGCATAGCAATTCAAGGCTTTTCCGATACCAATCGTCTGCTTTTACGCTCTCCGAATGTTCTTTTACATACTTCAAACGAGAAATATCCACATCTATCAATGCCTGAATATTGTTTGTCTTTCGATAAAAATCAAGCAACATCCGGTACAGCTCTACGGTCTTGCTTTCTGCCGACTCTTTATATTTTTCTTCCGAAACGATGTTGATAAACAATTCGGCGGGAAGAAAATACAGCGTATCTCTCAATGGATTTTTCACCATTGCCGCATCGTGCAAATTGCCGAGAATCATGATTGCCCTGTCCGCTAAAAAATCAAACAACGTCTGCTGCAAATTGTCTCCCGCCGTGATCAAAGGCTTGAAACATTTCACCGTCAGGGTTTGCAACGTGTCCGTGTCTTGCAACGAAAGCCGGAGTTCTTCGCTTATCCTGTCGAAAAACAGGTTTTTACTCCACAAACGAATGTCATCGGGCAGATAATCCACCACCTGCGAACGCCTGTTGATACTGTATCGCTCCGACGAATAATACATAGAATACAGCTCTGCCGCCATCGAATGCAGCAGCGCCCGTTGCTCTGCGGCGGTGTAATGGGCGGCAAAATGCTGAAAACTGTCAATCACCGAAGGGGCGTCGTCCGGGTTTTTGACCAACGTGAAACGCATCTTATAGATATATGCTTTCACCGTTTCGTTAAAATTCTCTGCTTTTCTTGCCTCCGCAAAAATGCTTTCAACCTCTTTCAATGCCGATTCGGGCAATTGTTGCTTCGCCAACTTGTCTACTTTTTCCCACCTGCCGGCATACTGTGCCGATGCCGAAAGAAACACTAAGGATAACAAAATGAATATCACCGATTTTTTCATGCTCTATACTTTTTATAAAAAACAAACAAAGGTAGTAAAAATTATCGAACACCGCAATAACTGTTTTCGCCGCCGGCTTTCCGTTTGTCCAACCCGAGATTAAGCGTTGCTGTTTTGGGTGTGCAGAACTATTCACTATTCGTTATTAGTTATTCACTGTTTAACGTCCCTAAATCTGAGTCTCTCTCAGATGAACGTCTGAGTCGGTCTCAGATGAACGTCTGCCTTGGTGGCAGATGAACGTCTGTGGTTACCGCAGATAAACACGCAATAACACACTTCCAACGCCAAAGCATAATCACGATGCAGACAACCTTTGAAACCCAAAAAAGGCTGTCTTTCGACAGCCCATAAATAATTTATTTAAAAAAAAATAACAATAAATTTACAAGGGTAAATTATCGTGTTTTTTTGCAGGGTTTTCCAATCGTTTATTTTGAATGGCACGCAAGGCTTTAATCACACGATAACGAGTATTACGCGGTTCTATAATATCATCAATATAGCCGAAACTTGCGGCGGCATAAGGATTTAAGAACAGTTTATTGTATTCTTCTTTCTTTGCCAGCACGGCGTCTGTTTGTTTTTGCGGATCGGTTTCGGCTTTGATTTCTTTGGCGTACAACACTTCTACCGCACCGTCTGCACCCATAACGGCAATTTCTGCGGTGGGCCAGGCATAGTTGATGTCGTTGCGGAGTTGTTTACAGCCCATTACAATGTGCGAACCGCCGTACGATTTACGCAAAGTAACCGTTACTTTCGGAACGGTAGACTCTCCGTAGGCATACAACAATTTAGCCCCATGGGTGATCACAGCGCCATACTCTTGTGCCGTCCCCGGCAAAAATCCCGGAACATCAACCAAAGAGACAATCGGAATATTGAACGCATCGCAAAAACGAACAAAACGCGCTCCCTTGCGAGAAGCATTGATGTCTAAAACTCCCGCCATGTGCGACGGCTGATTGGCAACAATACCCACCGTCATTCCGCCCATGCGTGCAAATCCGATGATGATATTTTTTGCATACAGCGGATGCACTTCCAAAAACTCGCCGTTGTCTACGATAGAAGAAATAACGTGTTTCACCTCGTAGGGTTTGTTTGGGTTGTCGGGGATAATGTCGTTCAACTGATCGCTCACTCTTTCCACAGGGTCGGTGCATTCTATTTCAGGAGGCGTTTCCATATTGTTTGAGGGCAAAAAACTCAACAAATGACGTATCATTTTTATTCCGTCTTCTTCGTTTTCCGCAACAAATTGAGCCACGCCCGACTTGGTGGAATGGATACTTGCCCCGCCCAAATCTTCTGTTGTAACATCTTCGCCTGTAACGGTTTTTACTACTTTCGGACCGGTCAAAAACATGTAACTTGTATTTTTTACCATCATCACAAAGTCGGTGAGGGCAGGGGAATATACCGCCCCGCCTGCACAGGGACCAAAAATAGCGGAAATCTGCGGCACAACGCCCGAAGCCAGAATGTTTCGTTGAAATATCTCCGAATATCCCGCCAGACTGTTTACGCCTTCCTGAATACGTGCCCCGCCCGAATCGTTGATTCCGACCACAGGAGCACCCACTTTCATGGCTTGATCCAATACTTTACATATTTTTTCGGCATGAGTTTTCGACAGCGAACCTCCCGATACGGTAAAATCCTGAGCAAAAACATATACCAAACGTCCGTCGATAGAACCGTAGCCGGTAACAACGCCGTCGCCCAAGTATTTTTCTTTCTCCATACCAAAATTGGTACATCGGTGCGTTACAAACATGTCAAATTCTTCAAAACTGCCTTCGTCCAACAGCATATTGATACGTTCTCTTGCTGTGAATTTTCCTTGTGAATGTTGTTTCTCGATGCGTTTTTCACCGCCTCCGAGTCTTGCTTTTGCTCGAAGTTCCAACAATTCGTTTACTTTATCTTGCATTGCCATATTTCAATGTTTTAAAAATTCAAATTAATTTAATTATTTCTTTTCAGGGTTTTCACACAGTTCTGTTAATACGCCGCCTGTCGATTTGGGGTGAAGAAAAGCGATATTCAGACCTTCCGCACCTTTTCGGGGCTGTTTGTCTATCAGTTGTATCGCTTTACTTTCTGCTTTTGCCAAAGCCGTTGCCACATCATTGACCGCGTATGCAATATGATGAATGCCTTCGCCTCTTTTCTCGATAAACTTTGCAATGTTTCCTTCCGAATCGGTCGATTCCAACAGCTCTATTTTGGTTTGTCCAACCATAAAAAATGCCGTTTTTACTTTTTGATCCGCCACTTCTTCGATAGAGTAACACTTTAAGCCTAACACCTTTTCGTAGTAAGCAATAGCAGTCTGCAAATCTTTAACGGCAATACCTATATGTTCTATATGTGATATATTCATTTCTTTGTTTATTTATTATCCCAAAAATCCTAATAATAATCCTGCCGCAACCGCACTGCCAATCACTCCCGAAACATTGGGACCCATGGCGTGCATCAACAGGTGATTGGTTTTGTCGTAATGCAAACCCACTTCGTGCGACACACGTGCCGAATCGGGAACGGCGCTCACGCCTGCATTTCCTATCAACGGATTGATTTTGTTTCCTTCTTTCAAAAATAAGTTGAAAAACTTTACGAAAATCACTCCCGAAGCCGTTGCAACCATAAATGAGAATGCTCCCAAGACAAATATCAATATTGATTTATAGGTCAGGAAAGATGTAGCCTGCGTGGAAGCACCTACCGTCAATCCCAATAAAATAGTAACAATATCTATCATCGGATTGGCAGCCGTATTTGCCAAACGGCGAGTTACTCCGCTTTCTTTCAGAAGATTGCCAAAGAATAACATTCCCAACAACGGAAGACCCGACGGAACAACAAATGTTGTCATCAATAATCCTAATATGGGGAAAATAATTTTCTCGGTTTGCGATACCTTACGAGCGGGTCTCATACGGATAACACGTTCTTTTTTCGAGGTGAGGAGTTTCATAATCGGCGGTTGAATAACAGGAACCAGTGCCATGTACGAATACGCCGAAACCGCAATCGCACCCATCAAATCGGGAGCTAATTTGGAAGAGAGGAAAATAGCCGTAGGACCGTCTGCCCCGCCAATAATTCCTATTGCACCGGCTTCTGCCGCATTAAATCCTACCGCATTGGCAGCAATATAAGCTCCAAAAATACCAAATTGAGCCGCCGCACCGATAAGCATCATTTTGGGATTGGAGATGAGGGACGAAAAATCGGTCATTGCCCCGATGCCCAAAAATATCAACGGCGGATACCAGCCTTTTACCACGCCATGGTAAAGAATATTCAACACCGAACCCTCTTCGTATATACCAATCTGAAAACCGGGGGTGAAAGGAATATTTCCTATCAGGATACCAAAACCGATAGGAACCAACAACATAGGCTCCCACTTTTTTGCAATTCCCAAAAAGAGGAAACCTAATCCTACGAATATCATGATAAAGTGTCCGTAGGTTGCGTTGGCGAAACCTGTGTAAGACAAAAACTGTGCGATGTTATCGCTTATTGTAGTAACAAAATTCATTTTTTATTCTATGATTAATAAAACATCACCTTCGTTTACGCTGTCGCCTTTGCCCACTTTTATATCTTTCACAACGCCGTCTCTGTCGGAATCGATGTTGTTTTCCATTTTCATGGCTTCCAGAAGCAATACTTTTTGTCCGTTTTTAACGGCGTCTCCCACTTTTACATACAAGTCGAGGATAACACCCGGCAGCGGCGATTTTAATGGTTTTCCACTGTTTCCCGCTGTTGCAGGCGTCGGCGAAGCCGCCACAGGACGCTGTACGGCAGGACGTGCCGCCACGACAGGCGTTTCTATTGTCTTTTCTTCTAATTCTACAACATGTTTTGTCCCATTGACGGTCAGATTTACAATATTTTCTTCTGCATTATCTACTGAAACCGTATAGTCTTTTCCACTTACTTTGAATTTATATTCTTTCATAACGAGTATTAATTATTTTCTGTTTGGAGATTTTTTAAACAATAAATTTTTTGAAGCCCATGCGGGTTGTTCGTTCAATTGGCGATTTAATCGGAAGCCGGTTTGTTCCACTTCGTGTTGATTGCCGAAATAAAGATGCAAAGCCATTGCGATAGCCGCCACATCGGTATCTTCTGCCGACGTTGCCTGAACAGCGGAAACTTTTTCTACCTCTTCCTGTTGCAGTTTTATTTTCTCTTTTGTTTCATTTGCATTTGCCTTGCGTTTGAAGTATCTTCCTGTAAAAATAAAAACAAGAGCCAAAAGGAGTAATACAATAAATACGATCGACATGGTGGTTGCGGTGATGAGAAATCCGTATTTATCGGTTTCGGCGTATCTTTGGGCGCGTGTTTTTTCCACTTTGGTGTAGTTGATGGCGGCGGGCGTAGGCTCGTCCAATATTTGCCATGTCGCTTTTTCGATAGGAACATTTTCCATTCTTCCGAAAGAAATATCCGGCACTTGTGCCTCAATATTATAACTTACGCTGTCGAGCAGTTCTTTTCCGCTTTGGTCGAACAGAGCCAAAAAGCCCACTTCGTCCAACGAGAAATTCACATGAAAAATACCTCTGTCCACGCTGTTGTAAGCGAAGAATAAAGCGTATGTCCGGGAGGCGATTCTTGTTTTGGGGTCGCCTTTGGGAATGCGGTATTTGGTTGGGTTGTCAATATCGTTTGTAACGTAACAACCGCCAACATCTGCTGTTGCATAACCGGTGTTGAAGACTTCAAACCAACCGCTGCGAACACCGTATTGGTCAATGTAGTTTGAACCGTTTTTCACCAACACTTCGTTGATACGAAGGTCTCTCACTCCTTGTCCGAATACGGTCGAAAAAGACGTTCCAATGAACAAAAACAAGAAAATTCTTGAAAATATAACTCTCATTTCTTATGTAACTATTTGATTTTTAATTTTATGATAAAAATATGTCTACAAAAAATAATGCTGCAAAGGTAGAAAAAAAAACCGCATGCAATACACTTTCATTATCGAAAGTTAACGTTAATTTAATATGTGAGGCGAAATCGCAATTTGAGGGGGAGAAATGAAAGGGAAAAATATAACGAATGATGAACAATTTTTTGCGAAACACGTAATGAAAAATGTCTTCGCTGAAGTTGCGAAGTCGGAATAGTATAGCATGCGTGAAATGAGATAATTACTTTGTTTGTCGCCAAGTTTTTTTTCATTTTTTATCTGTCGTTACGTGCAGATTCAATTTTTTTATGTATGTTTGTATTTTATTTTTCAAATCGACAATAGTTTATATATAATGGAATGGAAATCTTTTTATAAAACAATATTTCTTTTGTGTGCGGTGTTTTGTTTTACAATCGGACATGCTCACAACGAACATCTTCAAAGAGAATCGTATCATAAAAAATTATCGCAATTATATCAGCAGGCATACATCAGCAAAGACTATCCCAAAGTGTTGAGCTATCTGCAAGAAATGCAATCGTTGGCAGAAGCAAATAATTGGACGGATTTACAGATAGAAGTCCTTAACGACATGGGATATTTGTATTCAACGGTATTGGAATACGACAAAGCAATGCAACATTTTGTACTGTCGTATGAAATTGCGGTTGCTTGTGAAAACCTTAATGGACAGATACTTACTTTGAGTAATATAGGTTGGCAATATTCGTTGGAACGAAATTACGAAAAGGCACAAACATATACCAAAGAGGCTTACGATATTTCAATAAAAGTAAACGACAGCATCCGCATTGGGCAAATGGCGATGAATTTGGCGGACAATTACAATACGATCAACAAACTTGACAGTGCCGAAAAATACATAAATATTGCTTTGGAAATGCTTAAAGGACGAGAAAGCATTATCGGAATGCCACATGCAGTAACAATAAAGATGAAAAATTTATATCTGCAAAGAAAATATCAACAGGCAGAGAGTTTGGCACTGGATTATCTGAATGAATTTCCCGAAAAACGAATTGACGATGTAAAATCTCAATTTTTCCTTCTTCTGTCGAAAAACTACGAAAAGCAAAATAAAATCTCAAAAGCGATAGTCTCGGCAAAAGAGTCGTTAAAAAATAATCCCAATATTACAAACATCGTGGAAATATACAATCATTTAGCCGATTTGTATATAGGAAATAAAAATTGGACACTCGCCTTTGCCTATAAAGATTCTGCTATGCAGGCAAAAGATTCTTTGATCAACCTTAGCGAAATAGACAGAATGATAAACACTCAAATTCGTTTGGAACTTTCTAATTCTGAAAAGAGACTTATCGAAAACAGAGCCAAGCAAAAAGCCGAACGCAATTTGTTTGTTTCCATACTGATATTTATGACAATACTTACTATTGTTTTGGTGTGGATATTTAGAATGCGATCGGTGAAAAGCAAGCAGCAAAAAATAATTCTGGAAAATATGCAGAAGATTACCAAACTGAAGCTGCAACAGGAACACAATCAGAAACTGATTATGGAACAACAGTTTAAAGAGAAAGAAACTTTAACATTGTTGGAACAAGAGCAGTTGAACAACGAAAAACTGCGTTTGGAACGGCAATTGAAAGAGCAGGAAACCGTAGCTTTGTTGGAACAGGAACGTTTGAATAACGAAATAGAAGCAAAAAACAGGCAGTTGACCGCAAAAATCTTAACTCATACCACACGATACGGATGGATAAAAGAAATGCTGCAGTCGCTTTCGGCAATTCCTGAAAAATCAAAAAGTCCCGCATTGGAAGCCATCATTCGGAAGTTGAAACTCGAATTGGCCGATTCTACCGAATGGAATAATTTCCTCACGCATTTTGAACAGATGAACCCGCTGTTGCTCTCTTTGCTCAAACGCACGCATCCGTATTTAACGGCAGGCGATATGCAACTGCTTGCCTGTGTATATTTAGAACTGGATACAAAGAAAATAACCTATTTGCTGAATATCTCGGTTGTGGCATATCGGAAAAAGAAGCAACGTCTTGCAGGCAAAATGGGATTGAAAGTGTCCGAACTCTATATCTATTTACGAGATATAGCAATTGCAACTCCTTTGTAGCTTAAACGTTTGTTAAAGGCTTTTATTCGGTGTTGAAGAAAATATTGCAATTATTTTTTTAATGTTTATTAACGAAATGTCTTCCTTTTGTCTTCTTTTTGTCTTTCTATTGTCTCTCTGTTTTTTGAGGTTGTTATCTTGATTTGATTTATCTTTGCTTTGTCAATTTTAATCGAAATCAGGCGGAAACAATTTGGCAGTTAAATTTTTATTAATTGATGAAATAATATATTGGCATTTCGCATAAGAAACAAATTATAATTTTTGTAAATAAAATGCTATTAAAAGATTGCAAGCAGTAACCGAAATATAGAATAAATGGGAGTAAGCCGAAAATCCTGTGTAAATAAGAGTAGGCAATAATTTAAAAAATATTTATAATGAAAAGAATAATCACATTACCGATTTTGATGTTGTGTATACTGCAATCAGTTTATTCACAACAGGTATACCAAGAAGACTTTGACGGGAATACCGTCTCGTTTACCGCAACACCGCTTCATTCTTGGATACCCAACACTAATTATTATCTGCCCGGTTTTACCCATGCAGCGGTTTCCAAGTCATATTTGGGGTTTGTGCCAAATCGAATAGGCGATACCACTATTTTGCAACTTGCAGGTGCGTATAATTTTTCGGGATATTCGTATGTACGACTTCAGTTTAGCCATATCTGTAAGGTATCGCCCAGAGACACAACCTTGATACAGTTTAAGCGATCTTGGGAGTCGAATTGGACGACAATCCATTCGGATTGGTATGGCGGAGAAGCCGAAAATTACGCCCATCAAGGGTTTAATGCGGCAAGTTACCCACAATGGCGTTCAGACGACAGTACGATTATTCCTTCTCAATCGTGGTGGAAAGACGAAATTTTTGACATGTCGAACGATTGGAATAATGAATCTTCTGTGCAACTGCGTTTTGTGATTATCCACGGCGCTGTTGCCAATACACAGGCTTCTTTGGGGTGGTTGTTGGAGAATATAATGGTAACCGCTGCCCCTTACGAACTCTTTCTTCCCGAAGCCGCATTTCTGCCTCCTTTGGTTAAAGATACAGTATATAAAACCGGACCTTGGGCTATCAACGCCAAAGTAATGAGTCGCACATCGGCAGATATACAGCAACCTCGTGTGGTATATACGGCGAGTAAAAACGGCGTACCTTTCAAAACGGATTCTGTGTTAATGACGAATATATCGGGCGATTCTTTGTGGACGGCTCATATCGAACAGTTTGAAACAGGCTCAGAGGTTTCGTATTCTATCACAGGAAAAGACATGAATAATAATTCGTCAAAAATAGAGGCAAAATATACGATAAACATACCACCTTCCGGCACACAAACAGGTTTTGCTGCGATCGAGCTTGATGCACGTACTATTTTTACTGTTCCGATAGGTCTGCGAGATAATTTCACGTGGACACGCCAGTTGTATCTTGGCTCGGAACTCTCTCCGAATAATACTGGCGGGACGATTACAAAAATGGCGTGGCATTACGCCTCAAACAATACATGGATGTATACCAAGCAATCTTGTTATTTCAAAGTGGTAGACGATACCGTGATGACTTCCAATGCTTATGTTGATCCTCTATCAGACGGAGCCGCATTGGTATATCAGGGAAATATAGGAGCGACAGCGTCCGGTTGGGTGGAAATAGATTTGAGTACGGAATTTTTTCTGCCGCCCGGCAAGAATTTGATGATATATTGGAATCATCAGCATGGGGCAAATTTGGGTAGTGGTTATGCTTGGAGTATTCACTCGACAGGACAAAATATGACAGCTTACGGGGGTTCTCTCACCAGCTTTAGCGGTGCTGCGAGTGGGTATAATTTTGCGACATATCGTCCTGATGCACGATTTTTTATTGTAGGCGGTCCCTCTTTGAATCATTCGGCAGCCATATCTTCCATCGACATTACCGATACGGTGGCAGTAGTTGCCAATGTTTCTACTCCTCTGTATGTCAATTTGAAAAACAAAGGATTGGATACCCTGCGAAGTGCTGTTATTTATCATATTATCAATAATGGAACGCCAATTCAAACCGCTTACAATTCTCCTTTCGGCTTAACTTGGGATATGAACGATCGAGTATGGTTAGGCGATTTTCAGGCAAAGGTAAACGGAAAAGATACCATTACAGTTTGGGTAGAATATCCCAACGGAATGTATGATTCTACTACCTTTGACGACACTTTGACAAAGATAATCTACGGATCGTCGGATTATAATATGTATTTTGTCGAAAAAGTTGTTGATACCGTTACCATTACGGGTCCTTTTGCTATTTCGGCACATGTTTCTACTCATTCTTCGCAAGGAGGCGGAAATGTAGTTTTGGAGGTGAATTCTACAAAAGACGGACAAACAACAACGCTTTTGTTGTCCATGCAATATAATTCCAAAAGGAAATTGTATGTAACCGAAATTCCCCAAATTCCATTCGGCACGCACGTTGTTTATAGTATTACCAAAACCGATTATTTGGGTAATGTGGTTTCCATTGTCGACAGTTTTTATGTAAAGCGAGAAACAGCCAATCAACAGACAGGCAATTATAAGTATATAGGAAGTCCTGCATCGCCTTATACGATTGACAATATTCCGTATAATACTCAATGGGAATATGGTTGGAGCAGAGTTTTGGTACTTGCTTCGGAATTGAATGCCGGCAGTCTCGGATGTATCATAAATTCCATAGCCTATTATCCCAACAGTTACAACAGAGGAACTATGATTAGACAATCGGTTTATTTTAAGGCGGTATCGGAAACGAACATAACCGATGCCGATTGGATAGATCCCATAGCGGAGGGCGCCTCTCCGGTATTCGCAGGCAGTGTACCACCACCTCCAAACAATACATGGATGAATATAACGCTGGATACCGAATTTGAGCTTCCTCCAAATTTAAATTTAATGATATGGTGGTTGAATGAATCAAATGGATATTCGGGACTAACCACGTGGAAATCGGAAAATGCGTCCGCCAACGATATGTCGGCATTCGCTTTCGATATGACGTCGCTCACGGGAGGAAATCAGGGTAAGGGAAAAACTACATCACGCCCGGTGATGCGTTTTGAAGTCTTTAATGCCGCAAGTTTGGACGAAGACCATTCCGTTGCGTTAAAAACAATAGAATCGCCTTCGGAAAAAATAAATACAGTCGGTCAGCCGATACCAATAAGTGTATCGCTTAAAAATTTGGGAAGAAATGATCTGGATTCCTGTTTGATAAATTGGTCACTCAATGGTCAACTGCAAGCGCCGACCTATATCTACAGAGGACGGTACAATGGAAAATTGTGGGGAGATTTTTCCGATACCGTTACCATTGGATATTATCTTCCGACAGAAGGAGAAGTAGCCGATATAATCGTTTGGGTGAGCATGCCGAATAACGAAATAGACAATATTACCAACGATGACACTTTATCGATAAAAACGATAGCCTGTACACATCCTTTGACAGGAGTATACACCATAGGTTCATCGCCTGCGGCAGATTATCGCAATATGGAGTCTGTTATCTGCGCATTGAAACAATGTGGCATGTCGGGAAAGCTCACACTGCGGTTGGAAGCAGAAAAGCATACCGAAAGTATTGATTTATCGGCATTGAATGCCATTGCAGGAAATACTGATACCATAGAAATCGTTTCATTATCGGGTAATGCAAGCAATACCATTATCGAAACCGATAACTTTGGTATTAAATTGGGTGCGGTCAGCAATGTGCTTGTTAAAGATATTACCATAAATCTTTTGGGAGCAGGATATGGCATTGAGTTGGGTTCGGGCAATAATATAGAAATCAACAATTGTTATATCTATTTGGATACTGCTGTTGCCGCGGGATTATCCGCAAGCAATGCCAATACACATATTGGTATTTATAAGGCACAATCTGTCATTTCAAACAATGTACGGATAGTAAACAATTTTATTTCGGGAGGATATTACGGAACAATGCTTTATGGAGGATATCCGTTGGTTGCAAATGTGGATTGGCTGTATGAAAACAATCGTCACGAAAATGCGTATATGTATGGTGCGGTGTTGCGTAATGGTGGTTTCATCAGTATATCCGATAATGTTTTCTTACCTGCGTCAAACAGTGCATATACTGCCACCGATTGGTGGGGATTGACGGTTGAAGAAAGCTATGCAGGCGTAATAGCAAACAACAGAGTGAATGCAAGTAGACATCCGAATTTAATACATGGTAGCGGTATATATTTGTATGCGAACAATTCGGCTTACGCCATGCCACCGATTTTGGTAAAAAATAATGAAATTATTATGAATGCCAAATCAGACAGCCTTTACGGAATGAATTTATATAATACCTCTGCCGATGTATACCATAATTCTATTTATATAAACAGCGATTCTCTGTCGAAAAATTGTGCCTTACGTGTAGAATCGGACAAAACGGTGAACGTTTCCAACAATAATATTGTATCTGCGTTTGGCTATGTACTTTCTTATACGGATTCTTCCACTGTTTCCGATTACAACAATCTTTATACCGGCGGTACAGTATTGGGAAATTATGCAGGAAACGTTTGTAGCAATTTCTCTTTCTGGCAAGAAATTACAGGAAAAGACGAACATTCGGTTTCTCTCATGCCTGTGTTTGTGGATGTTAATCATTCAATGGAATTATCTTCCAATTTTGAAGACTATTTGTGTCCTGTATTTTCCAATGTTTCGACAGATATAAACGGCAATCAAAGACTTGAATTTACAACAATGGGTTGCCATACATTTGAACCGTATAGCAACAATTATATTTTTTTCGATTTTCACCAATGGAACAATGTGGTATTTACGGGACAAATAATACCGGTAAATATTTATGTACGGAATATGAGTGCAAATCCGATTAATACACTTACGTTTGAATGGTCGTTGAATGAAGCAACGCCAACACCATACACGTATACATTTGCCGTTCCGCTTGTTACTGTTGCCGATACGGTTATTACCATAGGTACTTTTACCGTTTCTCCACAGGATAAAGTAGAAGTGTGGTTGCGATCGATCAATGGAGATATAAATCACGCTCATAAAACTTCTATTTCTGCCCGTTCGCAAATGGAAAAGCTGGCAGAGTTTGTTCCACCGTTTGTAGAAGATACCATTTATAATCTGACCTTTGACGTGAATGCTTTAATACGTGTGCAACCGGATGCTTTGACAAGGCAACCTCAATTGGATATTACATCCATAATCAATGAAACGGATACTGCTTATTCGTCTGCTTTGATGACATTGACCGATGGTATTTGGCACGTTACGCTTCCGCAGCAATATTATAACAGCCGGGTTATTTATTCTTTAACCGTAACCGATCTGACAGGAAATACTGTCACGATCACAGATTCTACCTGTATAAAATACACTCCGTTTCTAAAACAGGATACCGTACTTATAGGAACAGAGGCAAGAGGAGGTTTTAATGCGTGGTCGAATCCATATAAGGTAGATTATGAATATTCATGGTCGCGGAATTATTATATGGCGTACGAAATAGATAAAGACAAAAAAGAAGGAGGTTATATAAAGAGTATTGCATTTTATAACGATCAAGCCTATGGAAACTCAACCTCGGTTAGAAATGTGTCTTTTTATTTAAATGCGGTTACCGACTCTATTGTCGGAGACGAATTGTATATAGATCCTGTAGCAGACGGTGCTACATTGGTTTGGGGTCCCACTACAAGCAATACCTATGGAAAAGGTTGGGTAACATTTGAATTGGATACGCATTTTTATCTTCCGCCCAATATGAACCTGTTGGTATATTGTGAAAACCGCAACGGCATTTTCAGCAATTTCACGAATGCTGTATGGCAATACTCGGAACAAAATAAGTACACATCCATTTCCGATTATTACGATCTTCATTTTCCATCAGACATCACATCTCCTTTTCGACGGAAAAGCTTTAATCGACCGAACATGCAACTTGAAATTTATATTCCGTCCGATCTGTATTCGGGATATAACCTTGCTGTTGCCTCTGTGGTAGAACCTGTAAACAAAGAAGAGGAGTTGTGTACACCGTATCATATTCCGGTAAAGGTCGCGGTTGTAAATTTGGGAACGGACGATATAGATTTTGCCGAGCATAATCTTCAAGTGGGCGTAGAAGTAACAGATCCTTTAGGAAATGTGTCTTTTTATGCCAACATCATTTCTACAGGAGGGATAGCTTCGGGAAAAACCGATACCTTGGAATTTATCCCGATATTACCGCTTTTAGACAGGGGAAGTTATGCCATTAAAGTATGGATAAACAATGCGGTAGATTTTATTCCTTATGATGATACGCTGCAAAGTCAATTTGTTTCTACAAAAGACGATCTGCCCATACTCACCGACTTTAGCAACGGAATACCGCCACAATTTGTTTCTTCTATTGAAGCAGGCGACAGTAAATGGGAATATTTTAGCGATCCATCATTTGCCGTTCAGCCGGATTCCGGTACGGCAATGATACGTTTTGCAGGAAATGCAGGAACAGCCTCCCGCTTAAGTACTCGACAATTGAATTTGTATCAGGCAACTAATCCTTTTGTGGAATTTTGGTATTACCACGATACCAATGCCGCAAAAAATGATTATTCGTACACCGATATAAATATTTTTGTAAACGGAGTTGTACGCAATCTGGATATAATTTATTTACGCGATCCCGGTGGAAAACACGGGTGGACATATTATAAGTATACGTTAAATCAGTTTACCATGTCAACAGAGTGTGTATTGATACAGTTTGAGTCGATGAACAGATATTCGGGAACATCGCAATACATTGATTATATACATATATCATCGGAGGCAGACGCTGCCGTATCGGAGATTATTATAATGCCGACGCCGGAAATGTGTAAACTTGATCAATCACGTATTGGCGTGGTGATAAGGTCGATACGTACGCGGGCGATTGTTTTTGAAGACAGCGCTGCATTGATATTGGATTTCAACGGAACAATGTATTCTGTTCCTTTGCAGGGAAAAACACTGGAAGGTTTTTCCTCAGACACGGTATGGATAACTCCCAATCCTGTTTTTTCGGTAGGAAACAATACCTTAATGGCGTATTTTAATATGCCGGTAGATAATGCTCCCGGCAACGATACGGCGAAAAGGATAATCGACGTCGAACCCAAATTAGAGGTGGCTATCCATAATCTGAGCGATCCGTCCACTCCGACTTTGGCAGGATTGGAGAATCCGCAGAAAATCACTATTAAGAATACAGGCAATATAGAATTGTCTAATATCGGCTTGATATTGAAAGTAAATGCCCCGACAGCCACGCCACCGTACTCTTTTACTACGAAAAAAGTGTACACGCAACCGTTGGCAGCCGGCGATGTGATAGATATTATTTTCGATGAAGCCTATATCGTTCCATGGGCAGCTCGGTACGATGTGGAAGTGCTTGCTTACTTGGAATGCGATTCGGCAAATATTCGTGCATCCGACAATGTGCAGGAATATGTCAACATGACCGATTTGTATATAGTGGAGGTTACTCGTCCTGTTGTTGGCACAAAAGACAATGTCGGTGAGGCAATAAGCGTATCTTTACGTATCAAAAACAGAAATATCGGTAAGATATATAATGAGGGCGATGCAAAAGTCGGCATTATGATCAAAGACGACAATGGCAGCATACGCAGTACTGTGGCA
>JAIRTU010000110.1 GCA_031254735.1 Bacteroidales bacterium
GCCGTTCTCACATCAAGAAGATAATCGTTGGGAGAGATGTCTTTGGCGTGGATTATCTTCATCTTTCCCGACAGGATATTTTCTGCTGCAAACCCTGCGATGTTCACCGCGTCTTTCACCGAAGAGTAGGGCGGTGCGTAGGCGTGTTCCAGATTAGCCAGATCGCTTACCGTTCCTTTGTGTTGTATTGTTTGGGCAATCATTTCAATGCGTTTATCCACGCCGTCGCAGCCCACTATTTCTCCGCCGTACAAGCGACCGTCATCGGGCGAGAACAACAGTTTGATTGTAAGAGGCAAGGCTTCGGGATAATAACCCGCATGAGACATCGAATGCGTATAGGAAGAGATATAGTCTGTCTTTTCGTGTTCCAATTGCTTTGAACTCAACCCTGCTTTGGCAACGGTCAGCGAAAACACTTTCGCAATAGCCGTGCCGATAACGCCTTCAAAACGTTCTTTGTTTCCCAAAATGATGTTAGAGGCGGCAATGCGTCCCTGTTTGTTTGCCGCACCCGCAAGCGGAAGCAGCATGGGTTTGTTGCTTATCAGGTTGTTCACTTCAATCGCATCGCCAACGGCATAGACGTCGGGGTGAGAAGTTTGCAGATACTCGTTGACTTTTATGCCGCCGAGCAGACCTGTTGCAATGCCGCTTTGCTGTATCATTTCAACATCGGGTTTTACGCCGATACCGAGAATCACCATATCGGTAACTATCTTTTCGCCGCTGTGCAGATGTACCGCAATTGCTTCCCCTCGAATATCTTCAAAGCGAACAACACGCTTTTGCAAAAGGACTTCAACCCGATTCTTTTCCAATTCTCGCTGCACGAGCTTTGCCAGACTGTAATCCACAGACGGAAAAACCTGTCTGTCCAACTCCAACAGGGTAATGGAGAGTCCAAGGTTGTGCAAGTTTTCAGCCATTTCCAAACCAATAAATCCGCCGCCGATTATCATGGCTCTTTTAACGGAACGAGTAGAAACAAAGTCTTTGACAGCATCGGTGTCGGGGATATTCCGCAGGGTGAAAACACGTTGGTTGTCTACGCCTTCCACAGGCGGGATTATTGGTTTTGCACCGGGAGAAAGAACAAGTTTGTCGTAGTTTTCGGTGCAGGTTTCGTCGGTTTTGACATGCCGAAGGTGTACCATCTTGTTTTCGGTATCTATCTTCGTGATTTCCATACACAGACGTACATCTATGTTGTAACGTGTGCGAAAGCTTTCGGGCGTTTCCAACAGCAGATGGTCTCGTGTCGGGATAACATCTCCGATGTAATAGGGCAGTCCGCAGTTGGCATACGAAACATATTCACCTTTTTCAAAGACAATAATTTCTGCCTGTTCGTCCAATCTGCGACATCGTGTTGCGGTGGAAGCACCGCCGGCTACTCCGCCAAGTATTATTATTTTCATGACGTTTAATTTAATTTTATTTTATAATTTTGCAAATACAAAAGTAAACATATTTTATAAATAGAAAAAGACTATGGTATCAGAAAAAGAATTGACAAAAGGGTCGCATGTACGACACAGTCTTCACGGAGAGGGTTATATCACCAATGTAACATTGGTAACTTGCGACATTATTTTTGAAAGAGGAGGGCTTGTCAGCTTTACGAAAAGCAAAGTGTTGGAAGATTTGGATATGCTCTCACCCGCAGACGACGATAACATTCCCACCTTAACGCTGGAAGATGTTGAAAACGCAATGGTTGCGGTTTTAGACAAATACAATGCCATCGACGCCATTGTTCCTCTGGGCGAACGTTGGGAAAACGGTACGTTGATATTGAAACCCGGCACCGACACCCAACCGAAAGAAATGCCGATAGAGACGTTCTTTCATAAGATTGTCATGCTTCGCGACCGATTGAGGGTTTTGGAGCAAAACATCAACAGTCATAAAAAACTAAGCGACGAAGAAAAAGTAGACCTCCAACAATATATCACCAGAGCCTACGGAAGCCTGACGTCGTTTAATGTCCTCTTTAAAAACAAAGAAGACTATTTTGTAGGCACAGGCGGTCAGAAAGAATAACAAGGGAAAATAATAGTGGAGAGTGGCAGTACGGCTCGGTTGCCGAACGTAAATAAAGGGAAAGCCTTGCGGCTCTCCCGAAATTTAAAAATAATAAAATGTGTCAATGATAATACAGCTTGTTGATTGTTGTTGATTAGTTTTTCTGCGTCATTTTGTTGCAAATATACATTCAGATGCGTTTCGCATGCCTCAGCAAGTGTCGAACAAGCAAAAAAGGGGAAAGCCGAGCGACTCTCCCCAAAACTAATTAAATATGAATTACAACTTGCTAATGTCATTCCTTTTTGACATTGGCTAATTCTTTGTTGCGGGTGTGTTTCACCGGCAAATATATTTATTTCACTCGTTATCGTCTGGTTGGCAGAGATAAAGTAAAGGGGAAGCCTGGTAGCTTGCCCCTTTTGAGCAAAAGTGTTTTTCTTTATTGTGGATACTGTTTGTTGGTTGTTGTTGATTAGTTTTTCTGCGTCATTTTGTTGCAAATAAACATTCGATTGCATTTCCCCTACCCGTTCGGTTGCTGAACAGAAAAAAGGGAGAGAGCCTTGCGGCTCACCTCCACGATGAACTGAACATGAATTACAAATCGCTAATATCATTTCTATTTGACATTGGCTAATCTTTTGTTGCGGGTGTGTTTC
>JAIRTU010000154.1 GCA_031254735.1 Bacteroidales bacterium
TTCGGTGGAAAGCGACTTATGGGAGATGATCTTTCGTTTTGTTGTGAGAAATTTTTCTTTTCTGCACCGGGTTTTGGGAGCGATTTTGAAATGTTATTTTCTTGTTTCAGACAAATAATTTTTTCTCGTTGAGAATCAGCAAATAACAATATTGTTGCAAGGCGAAAAAATTTTTTTATCAACAAAATAGTTTTGATAAAAAAAAAGTTATATATTTGCATTGTGATTTATTATAGACGAGAAGCAAGAATTTCTTATCGGAAAGAAATCACATAACGTTCTATTTTTCAGATCGATAAACGGTAAAAAGTTGCGATTTTCAAGTGTTTTGCAGACGCGGAAAAAATCGTATTTTTCGGAAGTCGGTCGGGAAAAACCGGGAAAAACCGGGAAAACATAAAAATTTAAACGCAAAAAATGAAGCAGGACAAGAAACATAACAGTACCCTCGACAGCAACGGAAGATTTCTGTTGCCGGCTTCTGTTTTGCGTGAATGGTCGGTAAACATGGAAGACGGTTTTGTCATCAACAGAAGTTCCGACAAGTGCTTAACCCTTTATCCCATGAAAATCTGGAATAAATACAAAGAGGAATTAAACAAACTCAATGCGTTCGATCCGAAAGTCCGCCGTTTGATTCGGTTTTTTACGGGCGGATCTACCGAAGTAAAACCCGACGCCAAAGGACGATTATTAATTCCTCAACATCTGCAAGAGTATGCAAAATTGCGGAAAGAACTCTATATAACAAAGATCAATTTCCTGGTAGAAATTTGGAATCCCGAATTGTACGAAGCAGAAAATGCGAATTTTGCAGAAGATTATCAAGATTTTATCAGTGAAACATCTAAACAAATTTTCGGCGATGGCTCAGCATTTACAATATCATAATCCGGTGATGCTTTTTCAAAGCATTGAAGGGCTTAATATTAAGCCCGATGGAGTATATGTTGATGTTACTTTCGGTTCGGGAGGGCATTCAAGAGCCATTTTGGAGCAATTGAACGAAAAAGGCAAACTCTTTGCTTTCGACCAAGACCCCGACAGCAAAGCCAATGCGATAGAAGACAGCAGATTTGTGTTTATTCATCACAATTTCAAACATATAAAAAATCATCTCAAATTTTACGGAATAGAAAAAATAGACGGTATTCTGGGCGATTTGGGCGTTTCGTCTCATCAATTCGATTGCGAAGAGAGAGGTTTTTCCACTCGTTTCGACGGTTGTCTGGATATGCGTATGGACACTCGAAAACCGTTCAAGGCGAGCGACATACTCAATTCGTACAAAGAAGACGAACTCAAACGCATATTTTATCAATACGGAGAATTGTTTAACAGCGGCAAATTGGCAAACCTCATCGTTAAAGAGCGTGCAATAACGCCGTTTACCGCATCGCAAGATTTTATCGAACGGATAAAGCCCTGTATTCCTTTGCATAAAGAGTATAAATATTTGGCACAGGTGTATCAAAGTCTGCGAATTGCTGTCAATGACGAAATGGACGCTTTGCAATTGCTTCTCGAACAAAGCGTTTCGCTTTTAAACAAAGGCGGACGATTGGTAATTATTTCGTATCATTCGTTGGAAGATCGTATGGTTAAGGTGTTTATGCGCAGCGGAAATTTCCAAGACAGGATAGAAAAAGATTTCTACGGCAATGTTTTGTCGCCTTTTGTCCTGATAAGCAGAAAAGCCCTTACGCCAAGCAAAGAAGAATTGGAAAGCAACAACAGAAGCAGAAGTGCAAAATTGCGTATTGCAGAAAAAAAGTAACAGAAACACAGAGCTATGGCAAACAAATTCAGAACAAAAAAAGAAGAGGTTTCCACGCAGGAAAAACCGTTGAAGGCAAAAAAAACAAAGCCGAACAACGATTATGCCGCAAAATTGCCAAAGCCGAAAAAAGCCAAAAGTGCAACAAGGAAGAAAATACGCAAAGGCTTCAATACCATTTTTGGAGGCGGTATTTTGAGAGGAATAAATCTGCAAAAAAATTGGTTTTATTTCCTGATGGTAACGATGATGATTATTGTTTTGATATACAATAGTTTAAATATGCAGTCGAAAAAGGTAACGATAGAAAAACTCAAAGATCAAATCGTGGTTGCCAACGATGCCTTGATGGACGTTATCGAAGAGGGATATACCATAGACGATATGCAAGACAAAGAATTGTCGGAAATGGCAAAAGAAGAAGGATTTATCAACAAAGGATATATTCCTTATATCATACAAAAAGACGAAGACGAACAGCGGTAAAAAAAATGTACGAAATGGAAGTAAAAACACATCATGGCGATAAAACAAAAATAGCCGAAATTGTCTCGGATACGGTTTGCATAAAAACGGTTGAAGACGGATTGAATCTGTTGGGGAATTTATATTATCAGGGTTTCGACAAAATTATTATTCGGACAAAAAACCTGACTCCCGATTTTTTTGATTTGAAAACAGGAATAGCCGGCGAAATTCTTCAAAAGTTTTCAACGTATAATATTCCGTTGGCTGTTGTGGGCGATTTTTCGGGTTATGCAAGCAAAAGCGTGAAATGCTTTATGATTGAAAGCAACAAAAACAGACATATTAATTTTGTGGAATCGGTTGAAAAAGCATTGGAGATTTTTTCTGCCGACAAAAACATAAACAGCGACAGGACATGAAAAATCTAAGAATCAATGTATTTTTTGTATATACGGTGGTTTTCATATTGGGAATCATGGCGATATATCGCATTGTTTCGCTAAATATCAAAATGGGAAAATACTATGTGGGCGGCATTCCCGAAAACACCGAAGTAGTGATAGACAATCGCACGTTTAAAATAGAAAGCGGCAGCATGACCGGCAAAAGAGGAAATATCCTCTCCGACGACGGAACAATACTGCTTTCCACCGTTTATATTTACGACCTGTATTGGTATCCCGCCTATATCGAAGCAAACGATGATACGTTGTTTATGCAAAAGGTGGATTCTCTAATTCATATTTTCCACAGGCTCAATCCCAAATATTCATTGGATTATTACAGAAAAAATATAAAAGAAGAATATCTCAACTACAAAAAAGAATACCGGCAGGCACGCAATAAAACAAAAAGCAAAGACGAAAATCTTCAAAAAGAAGGACGTGCCACCATAAACGCATTGCGGAAACGATACAAAAAGATAAAGATAACCAATGTTTCCAACAAAAACGAATGGGTTCGTCAAAAAGATATAAATGAAATAGATTCTTTGTTTGCCCAATGGAAAGGCGA
>JAIRTU010000256.1 GCA_031254735.1 Bacteroidales bacterium
GGCACTTCTGCCAATGTGGTGAAAATAAAAAGACACTTGCTGACCGAAGAAATCATTGACATTCAAAACAAAACAGTCTCATTTATCGACCCGGTGTACGAACTTTGGTTTCAAAAAGAAATTTTGGGCAAATCGATATAATATCCCGGTTCAGACAGATGAAAGTTCCTTTTTAAGGCAAAAACACTAATCACAGTCCTCGTTGTGGTCTTGCGGAAGAGGAAATTACTTCGCTGCGGGGACGAGTTGTCGGTTTGGTGGAGGTGGAGGCGCTGCTTTTCGAGTGGACGGCTGTTTTGGGTTGAGACGTCGAACTTGGTTTTTGGGCGCCGGGTTTAGGCGATGAACTTGGCTGTGAAGAACGCGGGGCGACAGTTGTGGGAGAGTTCTCCGCAGGAGTGGATTCCGCAGGTGCTTTTTCGTAATCTTCCGGGACGTAGTTGGACTGTTTGTAGTTGGTCATTGATTTTACGCGACTTATTTTTGACGAAAGATTGTGTCCGCCGGTGGTCAGCATATCGTTGTAAGTGATTATTACGGAAGGCGTTTTCAGATATTTTGCCGAAGATTTTGCCAAATTGTTTACATAATAATTTTTCACATCTTCCAAATCGATCCCAAGCAAATACAAATAGTTTTTCCCGATCGTCCAACATAATTTATTGAGTTGTTTGCTTTTGAGCATGATCGTATAATCTTCCCGCGTTCGGATACGTGTTCCGCGGGGATACGAAACATATTTCGCCAACTTTTTAAAATCGTCTTCCGACAATGCCCGCAACATATTCTTTACCAGATGAAATTCGCGGCTAATCTGTTGTTTGGTATTTTGTTGAACTTCTTTGTAGATATTATCCCGCTGTTGAGAAGTATGTGTGTACCGGTATTTCTGCTCGTTGTCAAGAATTTGTTCTTCAACTTTTTCTTTTTGATAATCAATAAATTTTATCTTTGACAGGGTGTCGGAAAGATAATCGATATTTTCAGCTGTCAAATCTTTGAAAACAGTCATCAGCGAGGTTGCGGGTTTTTGCAGCAGGTAGGGTTTATTTTTGGGAAAAGCCGTATGCACATCTCCCGAATAAGAAATATTATTATCGATAAACAACTGATAAAGTGCAGTATATTGAACCACTCTTGCCAAATCGGTATTGCCGAGCGTGGCAAAATAATGATACGCCCGGTTTTCGTATTTCCGACCAATGCTTACGCTGCGTTCTTGCGAGTTGAAATACGAAACCGGCAACGAGCCTGTCCGATTCAAGGTGTAAACCGTTACATTTTCAAGATCGATAGCGTACATGGCGTGGGTTGTGTTCCAATTGTATACCAGCTCACTCAATCCCAACTTTCGGAAAAGCGGCTTGTCGAAAGGATAATACGCAGGTTTGGGATAACGATAATAGGCTTCCTGTATCGTTCCTTTTTCCGACCAGTCTTTGAGCAGAATATCGGTGATAGTCATCAGATGTCCAAATTCTGTGTTTTCCAATTCTTTGCTCAAATAAGTGGGACACCAATCTTTTCCGTTCCGCATTTTTCCCGCCATAAAATCGTTTATATCCAAGCTTTGGGAGAGTTCTTTTTCGGTGACGGACGCCAACAGGAGGATCGATTCGATGTTGAGCGGCGGAAGTTCGTCCAAACTTGCTTCGCGTTCTCTGCCGATAATCACCAGCGTGGAAGTATCTGCCAAAGCCCCCAAAATCAAGTCGGCATCCAATGTGAATTGACGAATAGCCCCCAACTGTTCGGATAAATCGCTTTTCTTGGCAATTGCCCACGCCACAAATCCGGGCAGGCGACTGAAATAAACGCCTCGTTTTTGTCCGTCGAAAATGCTTTGTACGGTTTCGGTGTGCGAGGTGTCGTCCAAGACAATAAATTGCTCTTCGTTTTCTAAAAACCATTCGTTAAATTCATACAAAGAAATTCGGTAGTCGATATTCGATTGGGTGTAGTAAATCCGTTTGTTGGCTGCCGGAAGTTTCATCGGTTGGGCTTTGTAATCGGAGAAATACAATTCCTTAGACAAATTCCGAATAATATTGCGGGTGTTTTCTTCCGTTGCATTTGCCATGATGATGACAATATCGGTTATTTGTCCGTCGTAGCCTGTTTTGTGTTTTTTGATTTCTACGCCATGCGTAAATTTGGCACAAATACGTTTGACGGTATCCATTTCAAAATGTGGAGGCGGTTCGGAAATGAGAATCATCTTGCTGCTGTCGGAAAATTCTCCCAATCCTATGCTTTGAAAATGAAAACGATATTTTTTGCGAAAATCATCATAGATAGAATCTTTCTGCAAAAAGGCTTGTCGTGTTTCTATTTCTATATTTTGATTGGGAATATATTCCTGTTTCAGCACTTTGGCGGTTTCTTTCTTGACCGTTTCCACAATATTGGTCTTTTGAAAAAGAAAAAATCCACCCGCGCCTGTTGCTGCAAGCAAAAGACCTGCCAAAATAATATTTCGTTTCCGTTTAGACAATTTATTCATGCAAAAAACAGGGAAAAACTGTTGACCGCTTCTTCTATTTGAAGATTAAAACTTCCTTGTAAAGGGCATTTGTTTTCGCATGCGTATCAGCAGCAATATCGGGATCAGTACGTATGGCGAATTAAACATCAGGAATTTTGCGGGATTGGGCGTTCTCCATTCCGGTTCTCCAAAAAATTCAACACCAAAAACCACAATTCCTGTAATTCCCGCTATCATGGTGGCGTAGATTACAGCGGGTAACTGTATGTTGTTCCAGCCTTTGGCTAAGGAAATTACCAGAATAATATAAAACGGCATATACACAAATGCCGACAGTCCTGTTACAATACGCATCCACATCGGCGGATTTTGAAACAAAGGGTCTGTCCCTTCGGCGTACCAATAATTGGCATTTACAATAAAATTGCTCGACGGCTGATTAAAATCTATTCCCAGGGTCGGAATCATATCGGCAATGCACGAAGTGAGGATAAAAACGGAAAAGATAATCATAAAGAAAATGTCTATGGGACGTTCTTTCAAGCTGAGGTTCGACTTTCGATCGGATATTGTTTCGGTTTTCATTGATATTTTGTTTTAAATGAACAAATAAATTTACGAATGCAAAGATACATTTTTTGTGGGTTGAAAAAAGAATTTCACAAAAGAATATATTTGCATAAACCGCATTATCACGAAGTAAAAAATCAAAAACAAAAATCACACGCCCGCCATAAACCGCGAATTGCCAAACGGTCAGTCGCTAATTCTCAAAAGTGTTGTATCTTTGCAGCGATGAAATTCATAAGAGAATCCGACATTCAAGCGGTGGAAAGAATACTTTCGGCAAGCGGAAGTTGCGGCGAGGGAATTGCCCTGTTGCTGTTTGGAGAGGAACGTTTTACAAGTCAAAACAAAATGCTTGAAGACGACGACCCAACGGCTCATGCGGCTGTTGTGCTTGCACGCCGCCAACGAAAACGCTTGCGGGAAAATCGGGATTTTGAACTGTTGCTCAGTTGCAAACCCTGTCCGATGTGTGTTGCGGCATTGTATCAAGCGAAGATTAAGCATGTATATTATTTGGAAAATAGTATCGTCAATCATATAGAAATACATTCAACTAATTTTTGGTATGAAGAAATTCATACCTGTCAAAAAAAATAAAGATATGGAAACTGTTTTAAGCGGCATTCGTCCGACGGGCAACCTGCATTTGGGAAATTATTTTGGTGCGGTAAAAAATTTTGTAAAAATGCAATACGAAAACACGTGTTTTTTCTTCATTGCAGACTATCATTCGCTGACCACACACCCAAATCCTGAAAATCTGCAACAAAATGTGCGTCAGGTGTTGGTGGAATATCTTGCCTGCGGAATAAATCCCGAAGCGGCAACGCTGTATGTTCAAAGCGATTTGCCCGAAACGGCAGAATTATATCTTTTCCTCAACATGAATGCGTATCTGGGTGAGTTGGAACGATGTACCACCTTCAAAGACAAAGTCCGCAAGCAGCCCAACAACGTCAATGCGGGGCTGTTGACCTATCCCTCTTTGATGGCTTCCGATATTCTGATCCACAACGCCGACAAAGTTCCTGTCGGGAAAGATCAGGCGGTGCATTTGGAACTGACACGTGTTTTTGCCTCTCGTTTCAATCGTTTGTATCAGGTAGATTATTTCAAAGAGCCGCAAGCGTACAATTTTGGCGAGAATTTGGTGAAAATCCCCGGTTTGGACGGAAGCAGCAAAATGGGAAAATCGGAGGGGAACGCTATCTACCTGATTGACGAACCCGACGTTATTCGCAAAAAAATCATGAAAGCCAAAACCGACGCCGGTCCCACACAGGAAAATCAACCCAAACCGCAAGAGATAGAAAACCTGTTCACCCTGATGAAACATGTTTCGTCTCCCGACACGACGGCTCATTTCGAGCAGGCATACAACAACTGCTCTATCCGCTACGGCGACATGAAAAAGCAGTTGGCAGAAGACATTATCGCTTTTTGTACCCCCATTCGGGAACAAATTATCGACCTGTGGAAAAACAAAGACTATCAGGAAAAAGTCATGCGTCAAGGGGCAGAAAAAGCACGTGTCAGCGGAAGAAAAACCATGCAGGAAGTGCGGGAAATTATCGGATTTCGCAACTAATCACTAATCACTTACCACTATATTATTTTCCCTTCGGGAGATTTTAATAATGGTTATTTGTCAATTGTCAATGGCTAATTGGCTATTACGGACACTCTGTTGCATACCACAATGACTCTGGGGCATGCCACGAAATCTTCATTTAGAAAAATCATATTAATCGTAATAATCCCACTAATCTCACAAATCCCAATTCAGACAAAAGAAGGGGCAACCGGCGTGGCGAATTACTTCTTGGAAATATCTCGCTGATAGGCGGAAATCTCGAAGAAACTCAAAACAGAATACAGATGATCGAAAATATCCGATTGTATGTTTTCGTATTTCACCCATTCGGTGGTGTCGGCGAAACAATATATTTCAAAAGGAAGTCCGTATTCCGACGGCGACAACTGCCGCACCATGAGCGTTCCTCTTTTGTTTACCTGCGGGTGATGTTTCAGGTATTCCAAAATATATCTCCGCAAAATGCCCCCATTCGTAAGATGTCTTCCGTTGGGAACAAGCGACGTGTCTGTGTTCATTTCGATGTTGTAACCGGCAATTTCTTTCTCTGCCTTTTCGATGTATTCTGTCAGGAGGGTTACCTGTTTAAACTTTTCCAGCATTTCGGCGGTGCAGGGCTTAATGGTTGTAATATCAATCTTGAAAGAACGTTTTATCCGCCGCATTCCCTGGTCTTGCATGCCTCTCCAATTTTGAAAAGAATCAATAATCAACTGTTTGACAGGAATAGTAGAAATGGTGTTGTCGAAATTGCGGACTTTCACCGAGATCAAATTAATCTCTTCCACCGTTCCGTCGGCGTCGTATTTGTTGACGGTGATCCAATCGCCGTTTCGCACCAAATCGTTGGACGCTAACTGTATGCTGTAAACAAATCCTGTAATGGTGTCCTGAAAAACAAGCAGCAACACCGCAGAAAAAGCACCCAAGCCCACCAACAACGCCCCCGGCGATTTGCCCACCAAAATAGAAATGATAAGTATCACCGCTATCGCCCAAAAGACAACAATGACAATTTGGGCATAACTTTTTATCGGCTTGTCTTTTGTGGCGTCTTTCTGCAACAAAATATCCGACAAAGCTCGCGTAAAGGAAGAAAATACAATGGCGAAATTTACAACGGTCAATATACTGAACAACGCAGCAAGAAACGACAACAAATACGTTCCTTTTTCAAGAAACAAAGGAATGGCATTCTGCAAAAACAGCACCGTTATCAATGCCGAAAGTGCAACGAAAAACTTGCGGCTCAACAAAAACTGTTTCCAGAGCGTTGGCTTCCGCCGTTGAGAATGATTGACGATAAACAATATAATCCAATGCGACAGCCAATAGATCAACAATCCCGCCAAGAGAAAGCCCCCCGCAATAATCAGTCCTGTCAATATCTTTGCCGACGT
>JAIRTU010000138.1 GCA_031254735.1 Bacteroidales bacterium
TCTTTAAAATCTTTGTGATGATTTTATATGTAAGCACGGCGGCGAGTACGTCCGAAGATTTTTCCAAAGCATTGGGACACAATTCCACCACATCGAAGCCAACAATATTTTTCGCTTTATTGACTTCCGAAATCAAATCCAACACTTCCCACCACGACAGTCCGCCGGGAAGTGGCGTGCCTGTGGACGGAAGTACGGAAGGATCGAAACAATCTAAATCGATGCTGAGATACACATTGTTGGTGAGGCGGTTTACCACATCGGGTATCCACGCCGTTGAATTTCTGATAACATGAGCGTAAAAAATATTTTCGGCTTCAATAAACTCTTTTTCTTCCGCACACACGCTGCGAATGCCCACCTGAACCACTTTGGCAAACGATTGCGCCCGTCGCATCACGCAAGCATGGTTGTAGGGCGAACCATGATATTCTTCCCGCAAATCGGCATGAGCGTCCAACTGCAAGACGGTTAAATCGGGATATTTTTCGGCGGTTGCCATTATCGCACCGCAACTTACGGAATGTTCTCCGCCCAACAGCCCCACCAACTTATCATCGTTGAGATACTGCTTTACACGTTTATAAACGGCGTCAACCATTTTTTGAGGAGTAGCATTTTCCAATATCGGAGTAGCGGTGTGAATGCCTTGATAATATATTTCCGTATTTTCTTCAATATCATACAATTCTATGCTGTCCGAAGCGTCAATAATGGCTTGCGGGGCTTTATCTGCACCTTTTACAAACGTACTTGTTTTATCGTAGGGAACAGGCAACAAAACTACTTTTGCATTTTCATACAAAGCATATTCGGGAGGCATGTCCAAGAAATAATCCATTTGTTACAGTATTGATAAATCTTCTTTGATTTGTCGGTATTTATCTTCGTAGCCGGGTTTGTTGAGCAGGGCGTACATATTGTTTTTGTAAAGCTCTACTCCGGGCTGGTCAAAAGGATTCACGCCCAAAATATCCGCACTGACGGCACACGCATACTCGAAAAAATAAATCAATCGCCCCAGATTTTCTTCGTCCAAAGCGTCTATTGTAATCTGCATAATGGGTGCATCGCCCTGTTGATGAGCCAAAATGGTTGCCTGCTGTGCTGCCTCGTTTATGTCGGCTATTCTTTTTCCCGCCAAAAAATTCAGATTATCCAAATTATCTTTATCGTAGGGGACTTTGCAGGGATTATTTGTTTTGGCAACAGAAAGAAAGGTCTCGAAAAAAATACGCTGTCCCTCTTGCATATATTGTCCCATGGAGTGCAAATCGGTGGTATATATCATTCCTGCGGGAAATATTCCTTTTCTGTCTTTTCCCTCACTTTCTCCAAAAAGCTGTTTCCACCATTCTATCATAAAATACAGACAGGGATTGAAAGAAGAAAGCACTTCGATATTATAACCCTGTTTCAGCAAATAATTTCGGCACAACGCATAGCGGGAAGCAATGTTGGCAGACGATTCCAAGAGGTGCAAACGCATCGATTTCGCACCGTTCAACAAGGCTCGAATATCCAAACCCGCAACGGCAATGGGCAATAATCCCACCGGCGAAAGCACCGAAAACCGTCCGCCTGTATCGTCAGGGATAGAGTAGGTTACATAAGCCGATTGGTCGGCAATCGAACGCAGACTTCCTTTCTTTTCGTCCGTAATGCAGACAATGCGTTTGTTTGCCTTTTCTACGCCATATTTTTGTTCACAGTGATGCCTCAACAGACGAAAAGCAACGGCAGGCTCTACCGTAGTTCCCGATTTGGAAATAACAATTATCGAATAATCAACGGTGTTGAGATATTCCAACAAAGAACAATAATAATCTTCCGAAAGATGATGTCCTACATAAATAATATCGGGTTGCGTGTTTTTGCCTTCAAACACATTGTCTTTCAAAGCAGAAATTACTGCCCTCGCCCCCAGATAAGAGCCTCCTATGCCGATAACAACTACACATCGAGAATTATCGCGAAGATAATTTGCCGTGCGGGAAATATCTTGCAAGAGCATTTCCGAAGTTTTTTCAGGCAAATCGAACCACCCCAAACAATTGACATTTCCACTTTTGTTTTGCAATTTATCCACGGCTTGCAGCATTTCTTTTTCCATGTCGGAAAAAGCATCTTTATATATCTGCCGGTCTACTTCTAAACTGAACATAATCTATAATAAATAAAAAAGAGGTTTTTGAAAACCTCTAAACAATACGGGTAAAGAAATGTTTATTTTATGCCTATTTTTTTCTTTACCAACTCCATAATGTTATCACTTTCGTCGCTGTACAGCAATACGCCCATGCCCGAATCGAAAACGTATGTATACCCATTTTCTTTTGCTACTTCTGCAATAGCGGCTTTGGCTTTATCCACAATAGGTCGCAACAATTCTTCCTGTTTGGATTGCAATTCGGTTTGAGCCTGTTCTTCAAAGGTGCGAATGCGAGCCTCCAAATCTTGCAATTCTTTCATCTTTGTCTGTTGCAAACTCTGCGACATGGTTGCCTGAGTGTTTTGAAAATCCAAAGCTTTCTTTTCGTACTCGCTGTACATGGCTTTCATTTCATCTTCCAACTGTTTTGCATAATCTTGAATAGCTTGTTGAGCGGTATCTATACCCGGCATTATCA
>JAIRTU010000274.1 GCA_031254735.1 Bacteroidales bacterium
AGACCCTAACGACAACAGGTTAAAACCTGTAACAGGATTAGACAAAAACGGAAAAGTAAAAACCGTTGAACCGGACAAAGCAAAACAAAACGATTTTATCAAAGTCGACAAAAATGGAAATGTACTTGATAATTTTTTCAAGAATTTTCTTAGTCAAACCA
Source organism: Bacteroidales bacterium (assembly GCA_031254735.1). The sequence goes on from JAIRTU010000274.1 coordinate 162, forward strand.
AAAATCCAACGCATATCGGCTTTTATGCAATAGCTGCGGGAACGTATTATAATATTGTAAATAAGACAAATAAAGAAGAAGACCTTGTGCAATATCGTATTGACCCGCAAGAACATATCCAAAGAAAGCAGGGACAGGAACAGCAAAATGATTTCAAACAATTCGACATTGAGCGTATTCCCGAAAGCGAGTATCAAAAATATGGGATAAAGCCACAAGATATTGAAACCGAACTCAAAGCGATGAGTTTCGGGTATAAGTCTCCGCACCTTGTAGAAATAAGCCCGGAAATTGAGGGTGTGGACTACCCGATGAAAGCCCGCCTTTCGTTGGAAGAACAACCGGACGGCAGTTTGAAATTCGTCGTACACCCGCAACAACAGCAGGTCGATTTAGAAAAGCCGTTTCAGGGAATCATGCTTCCGAACGATGTTAAAGAAAACCTCTTAGCCACCGGCAACGGCGGGCGTGTGGTTGAGTTAGAACCAAGACCGGGCGAAAAAGTACTGTCGCTCGTTTCTATCGACAAACTTACTAACCGATTGGAAGCCGTGCCGCTCGATAAACTGACCATTTCGCAAAACCTGAAAGGAACGGAACTATCTCCCGAACAACAGCAATCATTAAAAGAAGGTAAAAAGGTTTTGGTTGAAGGCATGATCTCTAAAAAGACGATAGATAGTGAGAATCCCCGAAAATTTGATGCTTATGTACAGTTCAATGCGGCAAAAGGCAGTTATGATTTTTCATACGATGGATTGGATCGCAACAAGTATCAGCAGAACAACAAGCAGGAACAAGGTCAGAAACAAGAGCAGCAAAACGGTGTGCGTATCCCTAAAAAACTGTTGGGCGTAGATCTTACCGAAGACCAACAAAACAAATTGCGTGATAACAAATTCATCTATGTTCGGGGAATGATGAAAGACGGACAAGATCAGCCTTTTGATGCGTATGTGAAGGTAAACCACGAAGAGGGCAAACTGGATTTCCTTAAATGGAATCCCGACAAAGCCAAAAAGCAGGGTGCGGAAATTAAGGTTGCCGAGGGTAACAAAACGCAGGTTGCAGTCAATTCCGAAGGAAAGACCAATGAAGCGACCAAACATTCCAAAGAACCGCTGAAACAAGGTCAACAAAAGCCTGCTGAAAATCAGCAGCAACAGCAGGAAACAAAAAAGACTGTCAGAAAATCCAAAGGAGTTAAAATATAAAACAATTGATAACACACTCAAAGTATATGAAAGTAATAATTGCAGAAAAGCCAAGTGTAGCGCGTGATATAGCAGCTATTGTTGGTGCAGACAGCCGCAAAGACGGTTATATGGAGGGTAGCGAATATTTCGTTACATGGGCATTCGGACACCTCGTAGGATTGGCAATGCCTGAACAGTATGGTATTACAAGTTTTCAGCGAGAAAACTTGCCGATACTTCCCGCCGAATTTAAGTTGATACCCCGACAGGTAAAAGACGGCAAGGAATACAAGAACGATCCCGGCGTGATGAAGCAACTTAAAGTTATCAAAGAATTATTCGCCAAGTGCGAACGTATCATTGTTGCTACCGATGCAGGAAGAGAAGGCGAATTGATATTCAGGTTTATCTATAACTATTTGGAATGCACTAAGCCTTTCGACCGTCTTTGGATAAGTTCCCTTACCGATAAGGCTATCCGCGAGGGCTTACAGAATCTTCGACCGGGAGGCGATTATGACAACCTTTACCTGTCCGCCAAAGCCCGTAGCCAAGCCGATTGGATTGTCGGGATAAACGCTTCGCAAGCCCTTTCCATAGTGGCAGGAAGCGGTATATGGTCGTTGGGACGTGTACAAACGCCCACACTTGCCATGATTTGCAGCCGTTACCTCGAAAACAGGGATTTCAAACCGCAAACCTATTTTCAGGTAAAACTACACACAGCAAAGGACGCAACTCGATTTGCCGCTGTTTCCACCGAACGGTACGATACAAAGCAAGCCGCAAACACAATCTTGGAACGTATTCACTCATCAGAATCCGTCAGCGTATTGAATGTGGAAACAAAGCAAGCCAATCAAGAACCGCCTTTGCTTTACGATCTGACCACCTTGCAGAAAGAAGCGAACAGCCGACACGGTTTTTCTGCCGATAAAACACTGTCAGTCGCACAATCGCTTTATGAAGCTAAATTCATTTCTTATCCGAGAACAGGCTCACGTTATATATCCGATGATGTTTTTGCCGAGATACCCGACTTGATCCGGCAGTTGTCCGATTATGCACCATTTGACAGTTACGCAAAATCTTTATCCGGTCAAGTTCTGAATAAGCGTTCGGTGAACGATAAGAAAGTAACGGATCACCATGCCTTGATTATCACAGAAAATATGCCGGGAGATATTTCCCAAGATCAACGTACCATATATAATATGGTTGTCGCTCGTATGTTGGAAGCCTTTTCGGATAAATGCACCAAAGAGAACACAAGCGTTTCTTTGGAGGCGGCAGGAATTGAGTTTACCGTCAGAGGCAGCGTCATTCTCATTCCGGGTTGGCGTACCGTACTCAACGCACCCGATGAAGAAAAGGGAGAAAACGATGCCTCGGCATTGCCTGCATTAACTAACGGCGATATACTTCCAATCAACGGAACGGATTTATTGGAAAAACAAACAAAACCACGTCCGTTACACACGGAAGCAAGCCTGTTGTCCGCTATGGAAACCTGTGGTAAGGAACTTTCTGATGAAGCAGAGCGAGATGCCCTCAAAGAATCGGGTATCGGAACGCCTGCTACCCGCGCAAGCATTATCGAAACGCTATTATCCCGCGAGTATATTGCAAGAGAAAAGAAGTCGCTTGTTCCTGCCAATAAAGGATTAACCGTATATTCGGCTGTTTGTGATAAAAAGATTGCGGACATAAGCATGACAGGCGAATGGGAGAACACGCTCAATAAAATCGCAAACGGAACAATGGATGCCGATACGTTTCACAGGGGCATTGAAGTTTATGCCACCCAAATTACTACCGAATTATTGGAAAGCAAAATCGAGGGCGTAAACAAGTGGGAAAACTGCCCATGTCCTAAATGTAAAAGCGGTCAGGTAATGTTTTATCAGAAAGTAGCCAAATGTAATAATGAGGATTGCGGACTGGTTGTATTCCGAAACAAATCAGGCAAAGACCTGACGGACGGACAAATTATAGACTTGCTTACAAAAGGTAAAACCGGCGTTATCAAAGGCTTCAAAAGCAAAGAGAACAAGCCTTTCGATGCTGTGGTAAGTTTCGACAATGAGTTCAAAACAGTTTTTGCATTTCCGCCTAAATCGGGTGGTATGAAGAAACGAAGATAAATCGCTATCTTTTTATAAGACAGGCTAATGCCAAATAAAAGACCGCTTTTGTTTGGCATTACTTACTTATCTATTTCTGTTCAAATGAAGTCCCACAAAAAAATCAAAAGGTATGATTCATAGAAATTCAAATTTAGAGCCGGCGGAAATGTCCTATTTCTAC
>JAIRTU010000185.1 GCA_031254735.1 Bacteroidales bacterium
GAAAACAACCACGACAATTTTAATTGGTCATCTGCAGAAAATGCACTGCAAGCCTCAACCACATAAACAGAAGATTCTTTTTGAAAAAATGTAATCATTGAAAATGAATTGTTTGAAAAATTTATAATCTATCTTACAAAGGTACGAAAAAACACAATACAAAATCCGCAAAGCAAAACGAAAGAAAAAAATACCGGTTACCGCTTATCCTTAACTGATTTGAATAATAAAATTTTCGTATATAGAGTAATCTTTGTTTCCGAGCATGCTGCACAACTTATCGGGGACTCCCGACAACATTATCAACATACTCACACTAATCATGTAAATTACAAAAATCACCCGGACAACACGAAAGCGTAATTCGTAATTTTTCCTGCCGCAAAGAACACAAAAAAGCTCTAACGAAACAGCAACGCCTCATTAACAAATAACCGGAGACAATTGACCGGTATAAAAAAAAAGTATACATTTGTAAATTGGTTTTTCCTTTTTTTTCAAAGGATTAATTTATTGGTAATCATAATTATAAAAAAAATAAAAGTAATAAAAAATGAAGAAAATAATGACATTAGCAGTTGCAGGAGTTTTGTTTGCAGGGTGTACGCAAACAAAAGAACAAAGAAAACAGTTTGACGTAACGTATCCCGAAACAAAAAAAACAGATCAGACAGATGAGTATTTTGGGGTGAAAGTTGCCGATCCGTATCGTTGGCTGGAAGACGATCGTTCCGCCGAAACAGAAGCGTGGGTAAAAGCTCAAAACGAAGTTACGTTCAAATATTTGGAACAAATACCCTTCCGCACCCGGTTGAAAGACAGTTTAACGGCGTTGGCAGATTATGAGAGATACGGTTCTCCGTTTAAGAAAAACGGGAAATATTATTTCTTTAAAAACGACGGCTTGCAAAATCAAAGCGTGTTGTACGAGCAAGCATCGTTAGAGAGTGAACCCACCGTGTTTTTAGACCCCAATGCCTTGTCGGAAGACGGAACGGTGGCTCTCAGCGGCATTTCTTTTTCTAACAACGGAAAATATTTTGCCTATGTCATTTCTCGCAGCGGCTCGGATTGGCGAGAAATATATGTCAGAGATTTGGCGAGCGGAAAATTGTTGGAAGATCATATCCAATGGGCGAAATTTACCGATGCTTCGTGGCAGGGCGACGGATTTTATTACAGTGCATACGACGCTCCGAAAGCAGGAAAAGAATTTTCGGACGTGAATGAAAATCATAAAATTTATTACCACAAAATAGGCGAACCGCAATCGAAAGACCGTTTGGTGTACGAAAACAAACAAGAGCCGAAACGTTTTTATTCTGCCCATATCGATGAGGACGAGCATGTTTTGTTTATTTTTGAATCGGGTGCGGGAAGAGGAAATTGTCTGTTTGTGCAAGACCTTAGAAAAAAGAATGCCCCCATTGTTCAAATTGCAGATAATATGGATAATTCTTACAGCCCGATTGAAGTGTTGGGAGAACGTATTCTTTTGGTAACCAACGATAATGCACCCAAATACAAAATTGTGGAAACAAGCATTTCCAATCCGACACAGGAAAATTGGAAAGAGTTGGTTGCCGAAAGCGACGCCGTACTTTCTTCGGCAAGTGTGATAGGCGAAAAACTTATACTGAACTACGAAAAAGACGCTTCTTCTCATATCTATCGCTACGATTTGGACGGAAAACTGTTGAATGAAATCAAATTGCCCGCCTTGGGAACGGCAAATATCAGCGGCGAAAAAGATGAAGCCGAAGCCTTTTATACCTTTACTTCGTTCACTTTTCCTGCCTCTATCTATCGCTACAACACACACTCCGACCAATCGGAATTGTACCGCCGTCCCACTGTGAACTTCAATTCGGAGGAATATGTTACGGAACAAATATTTTTCACAAGCAAAGACGGCACAAAAATTCCCATGTTTTTAACCTGTAAAAAAGGAATGAAAAAAGACGGAAGCAATCCTGTGTTATTGTATGGTTACGGCGGTTTCAACATCAGCCTTACGCCTTCTTTCTCCACTTCTCGTTTGCCGTTTTTGGAAAATGGCGGAATTTATGTTCAGGTCAATTTGCGTGGCGGCAGCGAATACGGCGAAGAATGGCATATTGCAGGTACAAAAATGCAAAAACAAAATGTATTTGACGATTTTATCGCGGCAGCAGAATATTTGGTCGCACAAAATTATACCAATCCCGAAAAGATCGCCATCATGGGCGGCTCTAACGGCGGATTGTTGGTAGGTGCGGTGATGAATCAACGTCCTGAACTGTTCAAAGTGGCAATTCCACAGGTGGGCGTAATGGACATGTTGCGTTATCACAAATTTACCATCGGCTGGAATTGGGCAAGCGACTACGGAACAAGCGAAGACAGCAAAGAGATGTTTGAATATCTGTATGCCTATTCTCCCTTGCACAATCTGAAAACAGGAACTGCCTATCCCGCAACACTGGTTACCACTGCCGACCACGACGACAGAGTAGTGCCGGCTCATTCGTTTAAATATGCGGCGGCTTTGCAGGCGGCAAACAACGGAAAAAACCCGACGTTGATACGCATAGATACCAAATCGGGACATGGTGCAGGAAAACCCATGACCAAGGTAATTGAAGAACAGGCAGATATTTATTCTTTTATTATGTGGAATCTGGGAATGGATTTGCAATAAAAAGTATATCAAAAAAAATCGAAGAAAGAGGCTGTTTATTCAGTCTCTTTTTTTTTGCAGGTATTTATCGTTCAGCAAGACAGATGATGTTTCAATAATTTTATTTCTTTTTCTTTGAGAAAATGTTGATCTTCCTGATGTTGAATTTGTGCCGCAAAATCGATGTTTTTGTATTGTTCGTATAAAGGACTTTCCGCAAAAAACTGCAACAAAATCGGCAAGTTTTCATATTGCTTTGTCGCTTGAACCAACGCGATGCAAACCTCGCTGATTGTTCCTACGCATTCAAAAGGCTTTTCGGGCATCATGCCGCACAATTGTTTCAAAACAGGTAATAATTCTTCTTTTTCCAAAAGATTTTCTCCGTAGATTTTTGTCAATTTTTCGGCAGAGACAAAAGGAGACAATATAATAAATGTAAACAGACATTTCGGACAACAACAACACCACGAGTTGGTTTTGCTTCCGGCATTGCAACTTTTGAAAATCGAAAAATATTGTGGTATCTTGGAAAACAAATACGCAATTTGCAGTTCGCTCAACGGACGAAGAAAGCTGTAATA
>JAIRTU010000007.1 GCA_031254735.1 Bacteroidales bacterium
CGGTTGGTAGATATATGTATCGGCATGTCAAATATTTGTTTTCATTCATCGTTTCCCTAATACGTTTACACCGATTTTTATGGTTTTGCAAGGGAGATTAATCAAAAAAATCGTGTAACTTTGCGGACTGCAAAAAAAGAGGTAATAAACAGCATGAACGATACATATCAAACAAAAGGGTTGCGAAATTTATTGGTAGAAGAACTGAAAAGCAAAGGAATAGCCGATCCGGAGGTGTTGAACGCCGTTTCGGTGATTCCGCGTCATCTGTTTGTTCCAAAATCTCTGTTTGGACATGCTTACAGTGATGTTCCTTTGCCGATTTTGTGCGGACAGACTATTTCTCAACCCTATACGGTTGCTCGTCAATCGGAATTGTTGGAAGTGAAAGAAAAACAAAAAGTGTTGGAAATAGGAACAGGAAGCGGCTATCAGGCGGCTATTTTGCAGCAAATGAAAGCACGTGTGTATACCATAGAACGGCATCGGGAACTGTATGAACAAACAAAGAAACTGTTTCAAGATTTGTCGGTTTCTATTGCAACAAAGCACGGCGACGGATACAAAGGCTGGGAAGAATTTTCGCCTTACGACAGAATATTAATCACGTGCGGCGCTGTTTCTTTGCCCAAATCTTTGTTGTCTCAACTTAAAATAAACGGAATATTGGTCGCACCGGTGGGAGAAGAAGAACAGATTATGACCAAAGTAATACGTCTTTCCGAAAATGAATTTCAAACAACAACGCATGGGAGCTTTCGTTTTGTTCCGATGTTAAGAAATGCACAATAAAACATGACAGAGCAAGCTATATTTTTTATCACAAAGAAGATTTTTTTATCCTTATTACTTTTATTATTGAGTGGAATATCGGTATTCGGACAGAGAGGCAACGCCATTTTGTCGGAAGCACAAAAGAAAGTTACCGATAAAACAGGCGTGATTGTGTGCAGCGTGTCGGATCAGGACGGAAAGCCTTTGGAATACACAACCATAGCTGTGTTGAATGTAAAAGATTCGTCGGTGGTGGCGGGCGGAATTACCAACGAGGCAGGAAGAACGTTTGTGGACGGACTTCCGTGGGGGACATACCTCGTCCGCATTTCGTATATCGGTTACAGTCCGCTGTATGTGCCGAATATGGCGATAAGCAAAGAAAAACCGGTGGCTTCCACAGGAAGACAGCAAATACAGATTTCGGCAAAGAATTTGGAAGGGGTTGTTGTTTCGGCAGAACGTTCCATGATAGAAAACAACTTGGATAAACGTGTTTTTAATGTAGATAAAAGCATCGTAACAGAAGGTGCAACAGGGTCGGACGTGCTGGAAAATATTCCTTCGGTAACGGTAGACTTAGACGGAAATGTAAGCCTGCGCGGAAGCCAGAGCGTAACCATTCTGATCGACGGTCGCCCAACCGATTTGAGCATGGACGAAATTCCTGCCAACACCATCGAACGTATTGAAGTGGTTACCAACCCTTCTGCAAGATACGAACCCGACGGAACATCGGGCATTATTAATATTGTGTTGAAAAAAGAACGCAAATTGGGCGTGAATGCTTCTTTGAGTTTGGGCGCCGGAATTGCAAATAAAAAGAGTGATATTTACTTCGGGCGTTACAGTGCCAACCTCGATTTGAGTTTTCGGTATGCGAAATTTAATTTTTTCTTTAATTATAATTTCCGTTCTTTCCTGTCGAATACCGAAAGCGACTTGGAAAGAGAAAACACGTTTGGAGAAGTCAAAAACTCTCTGACACAACATGCAAGCAATTCGTGGAAAGGCGTTCCGCAAGGAATACGCGGCGGAATGGATTATTTCATCAATTCGTATAATACGGTTTCGATAGAGGGCGGTTATCGTTATCGGAAAAATTATTCGGAGACAGAAATGATGAGTCTTACGCAGGATATTTTCGGTGATACGCTTTCGTCCTACACGCAAAATTCGTACAATACGCCCATCGGGACAGACAGTTGGAATGCGGCGGTTAATTATACCCGCACCTCCAAAGTAAAAGGTCGAGAGTTGGTGATAGATGTTTCCACATCGGAACATGCTCGCGAGAATGAAAATATAATGACACAATATTACCGCTACCCCGCCATGTATCAGTATCATCAAAAATCGAATAACGGGGGAAAATACAATCGGGTAACGGCAAAGTTAGATTTTGTTACGCCCCTTGGCGACGGCGGTCGTTTGGAAACAGGATACCGGTTTAATTGGAGTCGCAACGAAGAAACGTATCGGTTTTTTTCGGGAAATGTCGAAAACGAGTTGACCGAAGACAGCAATCGCTACGATGTGTCTACCTATATCGACAATGTACATGCCGTTTATCTGGTGTATGCCAATACGATTAAGGAAAAATTGAAATATCAGTTGGGCTTGCGTGCCGAATTAGCCAAGACAACATCGAAACTGCAATCGGAAACGGAAATATTTTCGCCAAAACCTTATTTCGATTTATTTCCCACCTTGCATCTTCGGTACGATTTCAACGATAAACATTCTTTGCAGGGAGGATACAGCATTCGCATTCGTCGTCCGAGAGGGCATGAACTCAATCCGTTTTTAAACGACCGCGACAAACTCAATCTCAGTCAGGGAAACAGAAAATTAACGCCCGAATACACGCATTCGGCAGATGTCGGCTATTTGATGATACTGAAAAAGACAACGCTTTCGGCGAATGTTTTTTACCGCTATCGATATGATATTATCTCGCGTTATACTATTTTGATAAATGACTCCACCACTTTTACCACGTATGAAAATTTGGATAACAGTCATTCTTACGGTTTGGAGTTGTCGTATCAGCAGGATTTGTTAAAGTTTTGGAAAATAAGTCTAAACAGCAGCCTGTATCAGACATTTATCAACTCCGACAGTCTGTACGATGCTTCTTTGTCGAACACGGTTACCTGGCAGGCACGCATAAACAGCGATTTTAGTCTTCCCAAAGACTTCAACATACAGCTCACCGCCAATTACCGTTCGCCAATTGTAACGCTCAACAGCATGGGCTATGAATCGGGCGGTGCAGGACAGGGAATAATGAGTGCCGTTTGGGGCGTGGACATTGGCTTGCGAAAGAGTTTCTTCAAACGCTCGCTGACGATCTCGCTGCGGATTTCGGATATTTTCTATACGAGAAATGCCTCTGTGAAATCGTATGGCACAACAAGCTATTCCGACTACACAAGCACCATGTATCGCTATCGCGATTCCCGACAGCTCTGGCTGACCGTTACCTACAATATTTTCAACTACAAAACCAAACGCCAACAACAACGAGAGTTTGAAAGCGAATTTGAAGAAATGTGATGCTGTCTGAACTATGCGTTTCGTTGTTTGAACGTTGATTTTTGAGATTTATGGGATTATTATGATTATGAAACCTCTACGAAATTTTTAAGGCGGTGGTGATTGTCTTTTTCTATTGATATGTAATCCCTAACGGAATAAAAATGAGAGTGTTGGCGTGAAAGTCACCTTTGGGGGATTTAGGGGCGTCAAACAGTGAATAACGAATAACTAATAGTGAATAATAACGCACTCCCGAAACAGCAGAGCGCCACTAACCATTAACCATTGACAATTAACAATTATTCAAAACATCATTCT